>DNPQ01000223.1:0-2488 GCA_003501335.1 Bacillota bacterium | reverse complement strand
TGATGAGCGCTGGTTTATTGGTTGAGGGTTTATCTTAAAAATATTGTATGATCATCCCTTGTCAGATTCTCAAGAAATGAGGCCAAAGCAATGGAAAAGAAGCTTGATCTAAAACATGAATTCAAAAGATATTATCATCCTGCGGCAGGCGCACCGGAAATCGTCGACATTCCCGGCTTTCAATTTTTAATGATTGACGGTTTGGGAATGGACTTTGAAAATGGCGATTCGCAAAATGCGATTCAAGCGTTATTCGCTGTTTCCTTCAAGGTGAAATTTCTTGCGAGAAAAGCCCAGGGAACAGATTATGTAGTAATGCCCCTGGAAGGCTTGTGGTGGGCCGATGATCCCAATGACTTTATCAAGGACAATCGTGAAAGATGGTGTTGGACTTATATGATTCTGCAGCCCGAATGGATTACGGCTGATTTAATCCATACAGCCATTCAAGAAGTCAAGAAAAGTAAAGCCAATCCGCTGGTGGAGCATTTGCGGCTTGAAAACTATCATGAGGGTCTGTCTTCCCAAATCATGCACATTGGCCCTTTTGCCGGGGAGCACCCCAATATCATGAAAATTCACCAACTGATCGCAGAAAACGGCGGGAGTTTTGATGGTAAAACTGAGAAACATCATGAGATTTATTTAAGTGACTTTCGTAAAACGGCTCCGGAAAAACTAAAGACCGTGTTAAGGCAGCCGTTTTTCGAAGGATGATATTTTCATTACCTAAATTCAATCATGATGATAGAAAAAGCTCAGAGGATGAGAATAAAAAAGTATACTGCAAGGATGTCAAACTGGAGCAGCCTTATGACTGAACATGATGAAATAAAAAAACAAAAGGCCCGTGAGGCAAGAGGAAAAATTACTCCGGATTTTGTCAGGCAGTTTCGGACTCTTTCCGATCAAGATTTAGTGGCTTTGTTCCAAGATAATGACTCTCGGCTACGTACCGCCGCCGCCCAAATTTTTGGACAACGGAAGGCTGTTATGGCTATTCCCGATTTATGCCGGCAATTTGCTGAGGAAAAGGCATTGTATACCCGGATTGCCCTCTCCGATGCTTTAAGCCAGATCGGAGCTGCGGCTATACCGGAGTTAATTCCCTATATCGGGGAGGTCGGCTCCAGTCAACACGCGGATTTACCAAGCACCATCTTTAAGAAATGGAGTTATCCCTTGCCACGTGACTTGGTCATCCGTTGCATAATTCGGATGGGAATACCGGCGTTAGCAGAACTGAACAGCTATCTGTTCAATCGTGACGAGACTCTAATCCGGGAAGTCATTGACGGTATCGGGCATATTTCATTTTATTGCCATGATCAAAGTTCTCTAAATAACGTACTGAAGATAGTAACCCAGTATCCGGACCATCCGGTCATCGTCTGGAAGGTTATCCGGGCGTTGCAGGCCTTTTCCGATCAAGAGGCACTCCAGGTCTTGCAGCATTTTTTGCTGGAAAGCGGTATCCCGCAGCATCGTTGGGAGGCGGCCCGAAGTTTAGGGCAAATTGCTACGGAAAACGCAACCGAGTGTTTAACGATGGCCCAGTCCGATGTTGATCCACGGGTCCGGGCTATGGTAGGGTTGGCACTCACGCATGTGGCAAGTACGCGTAACTAAATTAATCATAAGGAAGGAAATCGGATGGCCTCTTGCAAAATTACGGTCATCAAGAAAACTTTCAATCAGGAAATAGCTAAAGAATATTGCTGTTCTGCGGTAAGCGCTTGCCCATGTTTTGAGGAAGGACAACAATTTTTGATATCAGGAATCGAGAAACCGGCTGGGTTTTGCGACTGGGCTTGGAACGATATTCTTAAGTTTATCACAGTGCTCATGGCCGGCGGCAATTTCTCGGACGATTCTTTGAGGGCTGGATGAAGGATGAACATACCATGATTGCTTGTTGCACCGATGGTATCCGGCCGGTGGTGTTTACGATTGAAAAAATGAATGAGTGATTAAAACAATTGTTAAATCGTCTTAAACAGATGATAATCATGCTTTGACCTCCAGTTGACATGGGATTGGGAAAATTAAATTATAAAATTGATCATGATAAATGGAGGACCCGATGATTTATATTCAAGTGATGGATGGAAAAGATGTCGCTACTTTTAAATTTAATGAGGAACAAAGGGAAAAAGCCAAGGAGTTCCGGGCACTTGCTGAGCATACCGGGCGCTATGTCAGCATGCGGGAGGAACCGCTAATATTATTCAACAGGGTTTGGTAGGTTTACTATCTATCTCCGATAGAATGGGTTGGATGAACGAAACTTGAAACTTGCTCTTGGGGTTTATAGCAGTTTATAGTATAATCTAAAACTGAAAAGGAAAAATATTCATTTCAAAATACCGGGGGAGCATTTTCATGACTCGTTTTTTCATTCCAACCAACCAAATTGTTGAGCATACCGTTATCCTCAAAGGCGAAGACCGGCACCATCTGCTTAATGTTCTTCGGGAAGGCATAGGGT
>DNPQ01000169.1 GCA_003501335.1 Bacillota bacterium | reverse complement strand
CAATCTTTATGCGGTGGGAGATGGCGCAGGAGTTACCCGGGGACTGATGCAGGCATCAATCTCTGGAGTTATGGCAGCGAGAGATATTATAAATCAGGAGGCATTATGAATCAGGTTATTTTGAAGGCCGGCAAAGAAAAGCGGATCAAAGCCGGTCATCTATGGGTTTATCAGGGAGAGATTGGTATTATCGGTATCGGCGTCAAATCGGGCGATGTGGTTGAAACCTTGGATAACCGCGGACGTTTTTTAGGTCTTGGTTATTATAATAAAGCTTCGCAGATTGCAGTCAGACTGCTCACGACCAACCGGGAAACTATCGATGAAAACTTTTTTAGGTCGCGCTTGCAACAAGTGATTGAATATCGCCGCCGGATCAAGCCTGAAGCTACCAGCTTCCGGTTGGTCTTTGGCGAAGCTGATTTGTTGCCCGGCTTAATTGTGGATAAATTTGAAGATTATCTGGTGGTTCAATTTTTGACGATGGGTATGGAAGTCAACCGCGAGGTGATCATTCAGCTGCTGGCGGAACTTTGCCAGCCCAAGGGGATTATTGAACGCAGCGATCTTCACGTACGCCATCTTGAAGACTTGCCTGAACGGACCGGTTGTATTTATGGAGAATGTCCACCGTCGGTTGAAATCCGGGATAATGGTTTAAAATTCAGAGTCGATTTGTTGGAAGGTCAAAAAACCGGTTATTTTTTGGATCAATCCTCCAACCGGGCTATTTTGGCAAAGTACGCCAAAGGAAAACGAGTTTTGGACTGCTTTTGTCATGTGGGTAGTTTTGCAATCCATGCTGCATCTTATGGGGCAAGCTCGGTTTTGGGAGTCGACATTTCGGAAGACGCCGTGAATATGGCGATCGAAAATGCAACCTTAAATGGTTTGGATAATGTCTGTAATTTTAAAGTGGCCAATGTTTTCGATTTCCTCCGGGATGAAGTCGGTAGAAAGGCTGAATATGATCTGATTATTTTGGATCCGCCCGCTTTCACCAAAAGCAAACAAGCCTTGGAAGGCGCCATGCGGGGCTATAAGGAGATCAATCTCCGGGCCTTGAAACTTCTCAAACCGGGTGGAATTTTAGTGACTTGTTCATGTTCCCATCATCTGACCCCCGACTTATTCTGGGAAATTATGATCGCAGCGGCGGCGGACAATAAAAAGCGTTTGCATCTCCTGGAGCGGCGGACACAAGGCCTCGATCATCCGGTTTTGGTTGGCGTGCCGGAGACCGAATATTTGAAGTGCTTTGTTTTTGAGGTCATGTAGGCATGAGTTCCGAACCGATTCGCTTATTATACGCCGATCAAGATGGCCATCTTTATACGGATCCGGAGTTACTGGCAGTAGGGATTAATGGCAGCCAGGCGGAAATTGCCGATCAAAGCTGGATCGATTTACCCTCCGGCGGGGAAGCGCTTCTTTTACCCGGCCGTTTACCCCTTGGTTATCATGAGGGCCAGGAAACGATGGAAGTTGTTGAAGGTTATACTGCAGTGGCGGCTATTTTGCCCGTTGGTTTAACCCGCTGCTTGTTGCCGGGGTATGAAATTGCGACACCGCAAGAATTACCCCTTTTTGGCTATACTGCAGTCGGTACGGCGGGTGATCGTCTTAAAGTAGCGGCGATTCAAACGGATGAAGATTTGAAATGGAATCCCAATTATTATAATACTTCCGATTTGCCGCGGCTGATTGGCCAAAAAACTCGGGAGTATCCGGATAACCGGATTCTTAGCCAACTGGCCAAATGCGCTATGGAATATCATTGCTTAACCGCTCAAAATATTTTTTACAGCCGCTGGGAGGCAGGCATTCCGGTATCGCCGGTTTGCAACGCTAATTGTTTGGGTTGCATCTCCAAGCAGCCTTCGGAATGTTGTCCATCCCCGCAAGGCAGAATTGAGTTCATTCCGACCGTTCAGGAAATTGTGGAACTGGGAGTCGCCCATTTAGAGTCCGCTGCGGATGCCATTATCAGTTTCGGACAAGGTTGCGAAGGGGAACCCTCGTTACAACGGGAATTATTGGTCAAAGCCATTGGCGAAATCCGGAGGCAGACGACCAAAGGCACGATTAACATCAATAGCAACGCCGGTTATTTCGATTCCATCCGGGAACTGGTTGATAATGGGCTGGATAGTATCAGGGTTAGTCTTTTTTCCGCCCGGCCTGAGAATTATCAGTGGTATCATCAGCCCCAAAATTATCAGTTTGAAGCGGTGAAACAGTCGCTGGCTTATGCCGCGGACCATGGCGCCGGGGTGGCCCTCAATCTCTTACTTTATCCCGGTTTTACCAATGATCCCCGGGAAAGTGAAGCCTTGTACCGGTTGCTCCGGGAAACCAAAGTCCAGCAAGTGCAGCTTCGAAATTTGAACTTGGATCCGGAGCGTCTCATGACGAAGATCGCCGCCGTAGAAGTCCCTACGATTGAAGAATGGATAGGGCATTTAAAAAAAGAATTTCCAAAGCTGTTAATTGGAAATTATACGTTACCGAAAAGGTGAAAAATTTTTAGTCCTATTTTTATAGGACTTTTTTTTATTTTTGTCATGATTTAGTCCTAGAAA
>DNPQ01000453.1:5752-7475 GCA_003501335.1 Bacillota bacterium | reverse complement strand
AACTCCGGGGAGATATTGGGTAGCGGCAAAATGATTTGGCCGGTTACAGGACCCATTAGAATAACTTCTCCCTTTGGATGGCGCTATCATCCAATTTTACGGACAAAAAAATACCACAATGGTGAAGATATTGCTGTTTCAAGCGGAACCCCGGTCCATGCAGCTGATAGCGGTGTTGTAGTGGTGAGCGGTTGGGAAGACGGTTATGGTAATTATGTGGCAATTGACCATGGAAACGGTATCTCAACAGGGTATGGACATAATTCTCGTCTATTAGTTCATCAGGGTGAGCGGGTAACGAAAGGGCAAATTATTGCCTATTCAGGGAGCACCGGTTTATCAACCGGCCCCCATGTGCATTTTGAAGTCAGAAAAAATGGAGTTCCTATTGATCCTTTACCTTTTTTACCGTAAAAAAATAGCTATCAATAAAAAACCGAGTTCAGGGACATTGAACCATTTAGTGTCGCTGAACTCAGTTTGAAACTTGAGAAGCCGGTAAGATCATCCGAAAAGTCACTTGCTCTTCTAAAAAAACAAGCAGTCACTATAATTTAACTTTAACTAAACATGGGTTTAGTTAGTAGACTTGACTCGACCAATTTTTCTGCGCCTTTTGTAGAAAAATTGAAACGTACTTGCCGAATCAAGCGTAATGAACCTGAGACTCACCCCGACAGGTGAACCATGAATTATCGTCACTTGCATTACCGGTTTCTCATTCATTATTATGCGAGGCAATGAATGTTTTATGCAAAAATTGTTATCGAATATTTTCCAAGATCATCCACAAACTTGGTGTAAAAAGGCTTTTACCGGCCAGGCTAAATATTTATCTTTACGGTAAATCAAATAAGTCTGACGGTACATGGAGGTCCATTCTTTTACTTCAACCTTTTGGACTCGCTCCCCGACTAATTCTTCTTGCACGGCAATTTCAGGTAAAAAAGACAACCCAAATCCCGTTTGGACCAGACGAATAATGGCTTCAATACTTTCCATTTCCATACTAATTTTGGGTATAAAATGATTTCGGTGGAAATTTTCTTCTAAAAAAATTCGGAACCCTGATCCGTTTCGAAAGAGGATTAAAGACTCTTTTTCCAAATCCGGGATTGTGACTCGCGAAGGGTAATTTTTGGGACCAATGAGCCAAATAGAGTCCTTGAAAATGGGTAACACTTGGAATGAACTGTCTTTTGTATTGATCGTCGTGACGAAGCCAAGGTCGACTGCATTATCACGGACCAATTGGGTTGTAAGTTTGGAATCTCCGTTACGAATCTGGATTTCAATTTGCGGGTGCTCGTTCCGGTAATTTTGAAGAATTAGCGGCAATCGGAATATGGTATTGGTGGTTCCGGCGGCAATCGAAAGTTTTCCTTTTTGATCAGAATACTGTCGAACCGTCGCAACAGCCTGTTCTGTTAAATTCAAAATTTGATGGGTATAGGTTAAAAAGACTTCTCCAGCCGGAGTTAATCCGAGGTTGCGTCCGGAGCGATCTAAAAGCAATTCGCCGATCTCTGACTCTAAATGCTTAATTTGCTGTGTTACTGCGGGTTGAGTTAGATGCAGTTCGGCAGCGGCTTGCGAAAAACTGCGGTGAGCCGCCACTAAACGAAAAGTTTGGAGTTGGCAAAATTCCATCCTAGAGTCCTTCCATAAATATAATTTATAGATTATATTAATTCTATTAATTTGAATTATATCATATCCTATG
>DNPQ01000453.1:2453-5438 GCA_003501335.1 Bacillota bacterium | reverse complement strand
GAATCGATGGAGTTCGTGAGTCCATTTCGGTTTTTTTCCGCTTCGGATTGAACCATAAGTTAAACTTTGGAGGGGAAAGTCATGTCGTCAGTAGTCGTTGTAGGTTTACAATGGGGTGATGAAGGGAAAGGGAAAATCACCGACTTTTTGGCAAGCAGAGCGGACATGGTCGTCCGTTATCAAGGGGGAAATAATGCCGGACATACGGTGGTCGTCGGTGATGATGAATTTAAGCTTCATCTCATTCCTTCCGGAGTCCTTTATCCGGGGATAAAATGTATTTTAGGCAACGGAGTCGTAGTCAATCCGGCTGTTCTTTTACAGGAGATGGCCGACCTGAAAAAACGCGGCATCGATATTTCCGGTATCCGGATTAGTGATCGGGCTCATTTAGTTATGCCGTATCATCCGATGCTGGACCAACTTGATGAGTCGAGCCGGACTGTTGGTAAGATAGGCACTACGGGGCGGGGTATTGGACCGGCTTATGTTGATAAATATGCCCGTTACGATGCAATCCGTTTTGTTGATTTGCTGGATCCCGCGTTTTTTAAAGAGCGAATCGCTGAAGTTATGGCCATTAAAAATAATTTATTGGATAAGTTATACGGCCATGAAGGATTCGACTTTTCACGGATTTATAAAGAATATGCGAAATATGCTGAAGAATTGCGGCCTTTGGTTACAGATACATCAGTACTCGTTAATGCCGCTATCAAGCAGGGGCAAAAGGTTCTTTTTGAAGGCGCTCAGGGTACATTGCTGGATATTGACCATGGTACTTTCCCCTTTGTTAGTTCATCCTCTTCAGCGGCCGGTGGAGCTTGTACAGGTTCGGGAGTGGGTCCGACTAAAATCGATAAAGTGGTCGGCGTTATTAAGGCCTATTCAACCAGAGTGGGCGAAGGTCCTTTTCCAACTGAGTTGCCCGAAAACATGGTTTCCCTGTTGCGGGATGGCCGGGGACGTGAATATGGAGTAACGACCGGCAGGCCACGCCGTTGTGGATGGTTTGACGGAGTACTTGCCGAATATTCGGTGCGGGTTAACGGAGTCAGCGATCTGGTTGTGATGAAGTTGGATGTACTAGACAAAATCGAAACCATTAAGATTTGCACGAGTTATCAGTATCGCAATACTTTCCTTAAGGAATTTCCGGCCAGTCTCAAAGTGCTTGCTGAATGCACTCCTGTTTATGAAGAAATGCCCGGCTGGCGCACAGATACTACGGCTATTCAGGAGTTTAAAGATTTACCGGTTCAAGCTCAGAATTATCTGAAACGTATTGCTGAACTGGCCGATGCTCCGATTGCAATGATCTCGGTAGGATGGCGTCGCAATGAAACCATTATCAATCACAATATTTGGTAACAGGGCGTAAATAAGTATAGGATAAGGCTTAATGAAAGTGGCTGATAAAAACATAAAAAAGGGGTTGACACTTGGTTTAAAATATTGTAAGATATAAAAGCTGATTCGCGACAAGCTCGTGATTAGTAAATGGGTCATTAGCTCAGGCGGTAGAGCACCTGACTTTTAATCAGGGTGTCCGGAGTTCGAGTCTCCGATGACCCACCATTTTTATGAATTATGGTCCCATCGTCTAGAGGCCTAGGACACCGCCCTTTCACGGCGGTGACACGAGTTCGAATCTCGTTGGGACTACCAAAGATTTAAAAACATTGATATATATATATAAACAAGACTTTCAAAAAGTCTTGTTTTTTTTTTGTTCGTTCTAGAATTTGAAATGGAAGGTAGTGGCTAAATAGGTAAAACAAATGAGGTGAAAGCTTTGGGTTCAAACTTGGAGCTATGAGCTTGAAATGTTTATTTTATATTAAATGGGTAATAGGCCATCAGCAAGGACAATTGAGCCTATATTTGAATCAAACTGTCATGTATGTTTCTAATGGCTTCAGAGCGGGAGAAAGCTATTGAAACGTGGTTATTCCTTTTTTTCAATGCCAGCGGCAGAATAAGCAGTAAAGTTAGCAAGCCGCAACTAAAGAAACCCGCGCTCCCCCCAAAGTGCTCCATGACCGTTCCGGCGAAAAAATTACCCAGCGGAGTGGTTCCCTGATTTAAAAACGCATAGACGTAAGGTTGTAGTTCCCTTATATTTGGATAAAATTCATGATTTGGTGATAGTTAGCAGCCCTAAAATGTCCGGACCGGTGTGAACTGCCAGTACGGGGGAGATCGGGGTTATAAAGGGTTTTATTCCTAGAGCAGCCTCTATTTCTTTGGCATATTCGGTTGCTTCTCCAATATTGTCGCCGTAGTGTAAGATGAGGGCTTCAAGGCCGAGAGAAGACCTTTCCTTTGCTAATTCGATTAACCGGACTTTAGCGGCTTTATTCGTTCTTACTTTTTCAAAGGCAGTCATTTTTCCATCCGGTTCAAACCAAATAAGCGGCTTAATTTGAATCATGGAACCGATTAAGGCCTCAATGCCGCTGAGACGGCCGCCCGCATGAAGATAACGTAAGGATTCCACCAAAAAAAAGATCCTGCACCGGGAATGTAAGTCGTCCAAATATTTGATGATTTCGGATCGAGCCGCGCCTTGCCCTGCTAATTCCCGGGCTTTAATGGCCATATAGGCCAGACAAAAACCGCTAAGCCGGGAGTCGTACACGGAAATCTTATCGGTTTCCAGCATTTGAGCCGTGGTACAGACTGTGTTATAAGTACCGGAAATTCCACTGGAGAAAATGAGGCAAATGATTTCATCACCGGCTTCGATAACCGGTTTAAAAGCCTCCAGGTAAGAAAAAGGAGAAGGCTGGGAAGTAGTGTATCGCAATCCGGCCCGCTGATTTTTAAAAAATTCTGCATATTTCAGATCGAAAAGCTCTCGTTTGGAAATTTCTCCTTGGTTAATAATGATTGGGATGGGATGAATATCGTATTTTTGATAATCTTCAAGCGTCATGGACGAAGTGGTATCGGTAAAGATCTGAATCATAAGGAAACCTCCCC
>DNPQ01000453.1:0-2140 GCA_003501335.1 Bacillota bacterium | reverse complement strand
AGCCGGCAATATTTTAGTGTCTAAAGCCGGGGTAGTAACCATTAGAAAATATTCGAGGTTTCCCAATTAAATCCTTTTTTGTTTGATTTTATACCCATTTGCATTCAAACGTATAACTTTATTGCTTATATTTAAATGGGAGCGATAAATTTTGCTTCAATCCAGCCCATTTTACCGTCTTTTCTTTGAATAAGCAGCCAATTGTCTTTTTTCTCTAAAATTTGCACCCGGGAGCCTTCCGCCAGGCGATAATAGGCAGTCGATTGAGAATTTGGCTCAAATCGGACTTCACCGCTGGCTTGAACGGCTACTGCATTCTGTCTGGTGTGATCAAAACCGGTTGCTGCGGTAAGGGACAAAGATAACAAGAATACAGTGGCAATCCCAACCAAGGTTCCGAGGCACCATCCTTTTAATTTGCCGTTGTTATGCTCTCGAAAGTCCATGGGGACCATGAGGATCAAAATTAAAAATGACATCAAGATAAAAAACAGGACTGAAGTCAGGACAAGTAAATTTTCCAGCGAGCCGGTGGAAACGATCGATTGATAAAAAATCCTTTGCCAACTGGGATTACCTTCATCAACACCGTCTAGGGCTAATTCCAAGTTGGATTGCAGGTCGGCATCATGGGGCATCAGTTGCTTCGCTTTTTCATAATAAAGAACAGCTTCGCCTTTGTGGCCTAATTTATACTCAGTGTTGCCGAGGTTAAAATAAAGATTGCCGCTTTCGTACCCGGTTTGAATCAATTGATGATAAACTTCAGCTGCTTGTTGATATTCTCTCCTTTGATAATAGCCGTTCGCCTGATAAAAAAGGGCTGCTGGATTGGGAGAAGTAACACTGCTTTGAGCTTTGATAGAGGCTGGGCTTAAAAAGATACCCGAGATAATCGTCGCCAATAGGAAACCATACATCCATTGCCCATGAAATTTATTTTTCATCCAATTCATCAATGTCCGACTCCTTTCCATTCCGACGGGGATGGCTTCGTTTCAGTTTTAGGGACGTTAGCCGATGAATGATTTAAATCTTCAATAATCCAATTGACATCATTCCACAATGCTGTAGCAGCGTCCTTCGTCATCGTAGCGCCGGTAAAACGGTAAAAATCATATTTTGTAAAAAAGGCCTTTATTTTTTCGAGGGTGGGTTCAGTAATTCCGTGCTCTCTTAAGATGTCAACCACATCTCCGGTCATTCCGGCCACAGTCAGGTTGTATTTTTCCGCCAGATAAGTACGGATGATCGAGTGCAGTTCATCCAACAATTCATCCAGCTTTCCATCAGCTAAAGCCTGATTTGATTTTTCAAGCTGCTTTTGGGCTACTCTACCAGCGCGGATAGAACGCGCTGCCGGACTATTCGATTGCAACATTTTTTGATGACGGTTATAATAGAAAGCCGCTAAAAGCCCCAATAAAGGAAGCAATTGCAAAATCCAAAACCAAGGCTGGTCATAGAGACGATTTTTGGTGAGCCTCAGTTGGCCCGGGGAATCTTTGATAAACACCAAATCCCGTCCCAAATGTTCGTTTTGGTTTCCATTGTCCCCCACGGAGCTTTCATTAAATTCTGGATTTGTTTTCACGGATACCGGAATCGACGGAGCGGCGATTTGTTGATAAGAGCCGGTTGCCGGATTGAAATATGAAAATACAAAGGGGCCGATTCTTTTGATTTTATCGTCAACCGGAATCAATACCTGCTCAAAAGAAATATCACCGCCGTCCCCATTTTGAACGGAGCTGCTTTTTCGCTGAGGGTCGTAAACTTTTAACCCGCTTGAATTTTGCAGGATCGGAGCGTTAATGGCTTGCAGGTTTCCTTTACCGGAAAGGTCCATTTTGACTGTAATCGGATCACCTTGATTAACAGTTAAAGGCGTAGCCGATACTTTTAGCTGAAATTGGCCGATTCCCCCAGAGAAATTGGCAGGACGATTTGCGGTTGGAATCGGTAAGATGTTTAAAGAAATCTTTTTGCTTTTTACCTGAACGGACTGTTTTTCATAGCTTGGGAAAAAGTCGTCGAAAAAGCCGTCGCTATCTTTGCTCTTTACGATAATATTACAATTCAGCGTTACCGGCCCCAGCGAAAGCAGGCCGGTTTTTACAGGGGTCAACGTGGTATGAAA
>DNPQ01000289.1 GCA_003501335.1 Bacillota bacterium | reverse complement strand
CGGAAAGGTTCCCTTTGTAGTCGCCCAGGTTGCTAAAGAATATGGTAAACCGGTTATTTGCATTTCCGGTAGCTTGGGCAGTGGTTATGAAAAGCTCAATGATGCCGGTATCGCCGCTTTCTTCAGTATCGTTGACCGGCCGATGCCTCTGGAAGAGGCGATGAACAAAGGGGAGGCGTTACTGGAAAGAGCGGCCGAAAATGTGCTTGATATTTATTTTTTAAGAGGATGATGATAAAATGACACCCGGATTGTTTCAAATTCGGCCCGCCAGCTTTCTTCCATAGACCACCCCATCATGCTGCGCCGTTTCATCAGGATTCCAAAGGGCCTTCAATCCATCATCAACGACCTCAAAACCCGCTTCCGTAAGACCCCTGTTGATCATGCCGACCGCTTCGCCGCTCCATCCATAGCAGCCGAATGCAGCAGCTTTTTTGTTTTTAAAGCCTAAGCCGCGTATTTCTTCCATTAAACCGGCAATAGAATGCAGCACCCCATGGTTAATAGTCGGCGAACCGATGGCCATTCCTTTGGACCGAAAGACATCGGTAATGATATCGTTTTTATCGAATTTGGCGGAATTATGAATTTTGACCGTAATCAACGGGCCGGCTAATTGAATACCGCCGGCGATTTGTTTTGCTAATGTTCGAGTACCATCCCACATGGTATCATAAATAATCGTGATCTGGTTTTCTTGATAATTCGAAGCCCATTGTTGATATTTCTCAACGATCTGTAAAGGATGATCCCGCCAAATCACTCCATGACTCGTGCAAATCATTTCCAGCGGCAACTGCAGCCCGACAAATTCTTGGATTTTCTTGGTTACCTGCGTGCTGAACGGCGTCAAAATATTCGCATAATATTTGATACACTCTCCCCAGAGTTCAGCCTGATCCACCAGGTCATTAAACAAAAACTCGGTCGCGTAATGCTGTCCGAAGGCGTCATTACTGAAAAGAATGTTATCCCCGGTCAAATAACAAAACATACTGTCCGGCCAATGAAGCATCGGCGCTTCCACAAAGATTAAGTCTTTATTCCCCAGACTGATTTTATCGCCGGTTTTAATCGGATGAAAATTCCAGTCCTGATGGTAATGGCCTTTCAAGGATTTAACCCCATTGACAGTACAATAAATCGGTGTATCCGGAATAAGTTTCATTAACTCCGGCAGAGCGCCGCTATGGTCCGGTTCCGCGTGATTAGCGATGATAAAGTCAATCTTTTTTAAATCAATTTCCCCAGCCAGGTTCTGCACAAATTCTTTGGCATACGGACTCCAAACGGTATCAATCAAAGCCACTTTCTCTTCCAGCAGCAGGTAAGAATTATACGTTGAACCGCGGTGGGTTGAATACTCTTTGCCGTGAAAATTTTTTAGCTCCCAATCGGTTTTTCCAACCCAATAGACATTATTTTTGACCGGTTTTTTCATAGAATTGGTCCCTCCATTCATCGATGCTAGTATTTCACCCGAATCGATTATTAACCACATGACAACCAAAACAACTTACGTTTAATAGGTAAAATTTACAAATCCGTTTTAGAATTTTTTCATTGGATCCATACATAATAAAAATTGAAAAAAGTCAATATGAGAAGGATTCAACTTGAGAAAAATCACACCCGGTGAAAATTTATCCTTAAACACCCTTCTTCAAATGGAAACCAATGCTCTTGCTGTGGCAAAGGCGGGAGTGAATGCCATCACCGACCCCCAATTAAAATCGTCAGCACAATCCGGAATTACTGCAACCCAAGCCAGAATAATGGGTCTACAGCAGTTCATTACGGAAAACCATTTAATCAATACAGGGGAGGTCCATTGATTTGGCATTAATAGATAATTTGTTTGGAGAACAAACTGGCATGGATTTAAATAGTACCATCTGTACGAACTCCATCAATGCCTCAGCGGCTGCAGCCAATGCATACTTAGTTGCGACATTGGAGGCGACAACTCCCGAAGTAAGAAGATTATTCGGTGAGTATTTAACTCAAAGCTTGATTGCCAATGAAGGCTTAACCGGTTTGGCTATCAAAAATGGCTGGATAAATCCATATAACGATTTGGAAGAGCAACTCAAAATGTCCTATCAAAATTTGGAGGCCGTGTTAGGTCAGAACCAGGCACAAGTATAGTTGATCCCATGAACTGCTCCTGAAAAAATGATTAGGGTTATCTACATGAACAAGGGATAACCCTTTTCTATATAAACACTATAAAAAAATCCTATCCTAATTTGATGTTTATAATGACTCTTCTTCACTTCTAAATTCAATCCGTATAAGGTGTCCGTTATGATACAAACTACTTAGAAGAGGTGATTGGCTTGAACGATAAAATAATCCTGGGCGCCTTGGCTGGTACCATTGGCGCTTTTTTACAGGACTTATGCGGATATATCGCAGAAATAATTGGCTTCAGCGACAGGGGATTCATCGACTTTGCCAGGGCGGTCATTTTATTTAACATTAAAAGCGGGGCCCTGGAAACCTTCTTGGCGTCCATTGCTCACATCATCTGGGACCTATTATTAGGAATTCTATTTGCTTATTTAATCAAAAACACCTCAGATAGTTTTTATTATCTGAAAGCTTTGATTTACGGTTTAGTGCTATGGTTCATGATTCATACAGCAGGCACCTTGTTCCGTTTGCCTTTGTTTTTCCGTATTCCGGCCTCAGCCGCCATGGCAACGCTACTAGGCGCAATCGTCTATAGTCTTGGAATCGCCTTTATAATCAAATTTCTAGAAAAAAGGCCGAATTAATTTTTGCTTTTTTACCTGTTTCCGTTGTTCATTGAACCTCTCATCACCAACTGCATTTTTTCTTTTCCCTTGGCTAAAAGTTTTATCATTTTCATGCTTCTAACCCGACGATTTATTAATCATAAATCCCATGCTTTTAAATCCCGAATTGCTTTTCATTACCCATATCCTGTATCCTCAACTCCTCATAAAATTGAGCGCCATTTAAAGAAACCGCTCTACAATTCTCTGCGCCTTAGGATTGAGACTGATTAAATTGACAAGTGCTATTCCGGAAATAACCATCATATGTTAAAACAGCGTAATCAAAATTGCTTGCCTGATTTACCTAAAATATTGCGAAAGGCAGTGAAGAAGATGTTAACCTGCAAAGTGAAGGCCAAAGGTGTCAGTGGCACAAAAACCCTGGTCCAGGCTGGAGGATTCAAAATAACTATTGATGAACCCGAAACCTCGGGTGGCACCAATGAAGGGGCAAGTCCGATCGAATATTTATTAGCGGCGCTTTCAGGTTGTCTCAATGTAGTTAGCCATAAAGTTGCTGCTGAAATGGGTTTTGAATTGAGAGACGTCGATATTGAACTAGAAGGTGTTTTGGACCCCAGAGGATTTGCCGGGAAGTCTCCCGAAACACGGGCGGGTTTTCAAGAAATTAAGGTGATTCTAAAACCCGACGCGGACAGTGATGAAACAACTTTGCAAAGATGGCTTCAGGCTGTCGAGCAACGCTGTCCGGTCAGTGATACTATCGCTAATCCAACCTCTTTAAGCATCTTCCTAGGATAGATCCGGTTAAAGGGACAAATGTAAAGAGAAAAGTAAAATCAACTCCATCATTGAATTACTCTTATTCTTTCATTCATATAAAAAATCCCCCCCATATGCCAACCTATCCCACCGTAACCGACCAGGGCGATCGGGATTTATCAAATTCACCAATTTTTCAGAATAGGATGGGGCCGTATGGGGGGATATGTTGGGGAAAGAAATATGAGAAAGAGGATCAGGATTATACAGATCGAACGGATTTAACCAAAAAAAATGACCAGGACTTAACGGATTATGTTCTAAGCTTTTCTCTGTGTCCTTGTGGTGTCTTTTTTTTTCAAAAAAATCCCCCTTGCTCCCCCGGAACCCATTTCCACAGTTCCAGCGGTTTACGGTTCTATGTCAGAAAACATTTCTGCCATTTCAGCGTTTGCTGATTTCATTCGGGAAAACATTTCTCTCATTGCAACGATCAGTGATTTCGATCCGGACATCACTGATTTCATTCCGACGGTTTCTGATCTTATTCCGGTCATGACCGATTTCATTGCAACGGTTTCTACTATCGATCGGGTCATCCCTGATTTCATTCCAGCGATTTCTGATCTTGTTCCGGTCATGGCTGATTGCACCTAAACAATTTCTGATCTCCTTCGGACATGGATGTTCCCATTGCTGCGGTTTCTAATCTTGTTTTGAATATGGTCGATTTCATTCCAACGATTTCTGATCTTGTTCCGCCCACCGCTGATTTCATTCAAGCGTTTACTGATTACATTCCGACATTCGCCGCCGCGAAAAACGAAGAAATAAAAAATACCACGGAAGCCGGAACTGATAACAGAAAACATTGCCTTTTCATTCTTATATTCGTCCGCTTTACCGATTTCTTTCCGGTCTCCTATCACCAATCCAAGGGAACAGCGTAGAATCTTTCATCCTCTTTTTATAAGAATGTCTTATAATCCTCATAATTCTTTCGCAGCAGCTCCGGAGTATTGAGTCCGTATGGACATTTGCTCATGCATTGGTTACAGTGAAGGCAATTCTCTATTTTCTGCATTTTTTGCCGCCATTCTTCCGAAAGATAGGTTTGCTGCGGGGCACGGCGGAGCAAAAAACTCATCCTGGCTGAATTATTGATTTCAATTCCCACCGGGCAAGGCATACAATAGCCACAGCCACGACAAAAATCACCGGAAAGCTCTTTATGGTCATGTTCAATCCGCTCTTTCATTTTTTCTGTCATAACAGGTGGATTATCCTGATAGGACAAGAATTCATCCAACTCGCTTTCCCGCTGGATGCCCCAAATTGGCGCAACATG
>DNPQ01000388.1 GCA_003501335.1 Bacillota bacterium | reverse complement strand
CGGAAAATACATCAAATCCGAATTAGCCGCCTAGGCTTTGCCAAGGTATAACAACCAGCAAGACAAGATTTTTGTGTTCATATACTGAGCCTTCGTTGCTATCTAGCTTCCAATCAAGCGCGGTTCCTTTCGCTGCGGTTGCAACTAAGTGGACTCCTACAAGAAAAGGGGCTGTCCAAAGTATCTTTAAAGGATAAGATATATAATATAGTAAAAAAGCGTCAATTCATGAAGCTTATATATTATCTATCTTTCTTTATCAAAAGTAGCTTTTAGACAACCTCTGTAATAAAATCAACCCTTTATCTGGGACATAACCTCGTTTGCAAAATCATCTTTTTTCTTTTCGATCCCTTCACCCTTTTCAAAACGGGCAAAACGGTTGATCACTATATTCTCGCCACCCAATTGAGCATTGACGGCTTGAAGTAATTTAGTGATGGATTGTTCATTATCCTTAATAAACATTTGTTCGTTTAAGCATATTTCTTTATAAAACTTTTCAAGGCGTCCAATCATAATTTTTTCAGCAATTGCTTCCGGTTTGCCTTCATTCATGGCTTGCGCTTTATAAATTGCTTTTTCATTTTCCAACACGTCCGCAGGAACCTGTTCCCGGCGAACACATTCGGGTTTTGCAGCTGCAATTTGCATTGCCAAATCTTTGATAAGAGTTTGAAATTCCGGTTTACTCGCAGTGTCGGCCTTAGTTGTGGCGCATTCGATAAGAACTCCGATTTTACCACCCATATGAATATAGGATTCGATCATTCCATTGCCTTTTAATTCAAAACGAATAAAGCGACGTACTTGCATATTTTCACCGATCGTGGCAACTAAACCAGTAATTGTTTCGGCTACCGTACGGCCTCCAGAAAGAGGCATCGCAGAAAGAGCTGCTAAATCGACTGGATCTTTATCGGCAACCACCTGCGTAACATTCTTGACAAACTTTTGAAATTCATCATTTTTAGCAGCAAAATCAGTTTCGCAGTTAACTTCCACTAAAGCTCCGGTTTTTTTATCGGCACTGATGAGTGCATTGACAGTTCCTTCGGCGGCAATTCTTCCTGCTTTCTTTGCAGCCGCAGCTAAGCCTTTTTCCCGTAAGTATTCAATCGCTTTATCCAAATCCCCGCCGGTTTCAGCTAGGGCTTTTTTACAATCCATCATCCCCACGCCAGTACGTTCGCGGAGTTCCTTAACAACAGCAGCAGTTATTTCAGCCATGATAATTCCTCCTTCTTATAAATCAACTAAATGAACCAACTTAAAAACGAAACCAAACTAATTTCTAATTTTCAACAAAATTTGATGAAACAACTTTGAAAATTATCTGCCAATATTTTAAAAAAGGGTGGATTGGGGTCTCCCCTAACCACCCTTAACAAAATTAAGCTTCCGCTGTCACTTCTGCGTCGGATCCTTCCACCGTCTGAACAGTTTCAGCAGTTGGATTCTCGGTATCCGTTAATTGTTCACCCTGTTTAGCCTCAATACACGCATCGGCGATTTTACCGGCCAAAAGTTTGACCGCCCGAATAGCATCATCATTCCCCGGAATCACGTAATCAATTTCATCCGGATCACAGTTGGTATCGACAATGCCAATGATAGGAATTTCAAGTTTACGGGCTTCCGCTACAGCAATGCGTTCTTTGCGGGGATCTACAATAAAGACCGCTCCCGGCAATTTATGCATATTACGGATACCGCCCAAGAATTTTTCCAAACGGCCCTGCTCTTTTTTGAGGTCCAAAACTTCCTTCTTCGGTAGAGAATCAAAAGAACCATCTTGCTCCATTTGTTCAATCTTCCGTAAACGGTCAATTCGTGAGCGAATGGTCTTAAAATTGGTTAAGGTTCCACCTAACCAGCGTTGGGCTACAAAAAACATGCCGCAGCGTTCCGCTTCTTCCTTAATAGCATCCTGAGCCTGTTTCTTGGTACCCACGAAAAGAATTGATTCGCCGTTTTCCACGACGCTTCGGGCATAGTTATATGCCTCATCGACTTTTTTAACAGTCTTCTGGAGGTCGATAATATAAATACCGTTCCTCTCAGTGAAGATGAACTGAGCCATCTTCGGATTCCATCGTCTTGTTTGGTGACCAAAATGTACGCCTGCTTCCAATAATTGTTTCATTGAAATAACAGCCACATTAGCCACCTCCTTTTCATTTAGTTTTTTTCCGCCGCCTTCATCGACTCCCGACAGACCCGAAAATTTGGGACTACTGTCAAAATCCAAAGGCGTGTGTCGTTGAATATACACCGCAAATAGTATACCACAGGAGTGATAGGATGAAAAGAGAATTTTTTACTCGCATCCATTTTTGCTAATTGGTTGATATATAAAGTTGCATCATACAGGATCCATAAAAGTAAAATTATATCAATTGAAAATTAATAGAATTCAAAAATAGCTTTTATTAATATTTATTTAGACTGCACGTAAAATTAGTGAATATACTTATTTACATAAAATTTACACTACTTGCTCATAAATTTAATCCTTTTTGCATATATTCTTAAATCTTTTCCATATTATACATTGATTTTTCAACAACTGGTATGTTAATATTTTATAAGGAAATAAAGCATCTAAATTGGCAAAATTTACTTCCGGTTATTAATGATTTTTTTAACAATTATTCAAACAAAGTTCCGATCTTCTCTTTTAAAATTTTTTTAGTCTAAATTCTCTGTCTTGGCTTGGCCAAGCAGCATAACCAAGCGAACATTCATTCTTTTATCTTTCAAGTTATGCCGGAATAAAAGGCAACTTAGAAAATATCTTTAGCCTCAGTCAAAGTCGAACATTTACCCTGGATAGCCAGGGTAAATGTCAAGTTTTAAATTATGTATGATAGGAGAAATAATTTTATGCGCCTGAAAGCTTTTCGCATTCAAATGTATAAATGCATTATTGATTCCGGATGGGTTGAAGTTAACTCACTGACTGCATTAATCGGCAAAAATGGCTCCGGAAAAACTTCTCTCCTTAAAGCACTCTATAAATTTCATCCATCCCATAATGAGGATGGTTATTCCTTAGAAATCGAATGGCCGCGCAGCCGGAGAAAAGAAAGAAATGAAC
>DNPQ01000145.1:2435-7378 GCA_003501335.1 Bacillota bacterium | reverse complement strand
ATGATCAGAAAGTGGAAGTAACCACGCTTGACACCAACCAGCGATTGGAGGTGCCGGTGGATCAGCTTACAGAATAAATATTTATTCGTGTGCATAAAATATAAAAATTCTAACTGCCCCATTAGGTGCGAACGGCTTGATGGAAAGGTAACATTTTCTAAAACCGCTCCACATACCTATCGATTTTCTAAAATCAACTAAAGTTTTTGGGGGAAGCGACGAAAACTTTAATACATCATACATCACCAAAGGAGTTGACATTCATGTCAAAAAAAATCTCAAACTTGGATTTAGAAGCAAATCTGCATACCGGAAATTTCAACCAAATAGTCGGACTCGCCGAGAAGCTGATGAACTCGCTAGTGAAAAGGGTACATCAAGCCGAAGACTCCCTGAAATAATACCCATATTATCTATTAATTGCGGTTGACAATATTTTCAGGATATGCTATATTAAATATTACATGGTTTAGCCAGTGATAAGGCGTTCGCGCTGAATGGAATGGCCTAAATAACGCCATGGATTTACGTAGGAGGAACAACATTTATGCAAGGTAAGGTTAAATGGTTTAATTCAGAAAAAGGTTTTGGTTTCATTGAAAGAGAAGGCGGCGAAGATGTATTTGTACATTTCTCCGCTATCCAAATGGATGGCTACAAAGCTTTAGAAGAAGGCCAAACGGTTGAATTCGATATTGTTAAAGGTGAACGTGGGGCTCAAGCAGCCAACGTAACGAAAGTATAATATTTCGAAGAAAACCAAGACTCTGGATGATAAATCCAGAGTCTTTTTTTATAATCAATTACCACGTTTCTCAAATGTATGAACCACAAAGTCCCGAAACAATGTTGCCGAAGGTGGCAACATCCGTTCACGAAGCCAAGCAAGCCCAATCTCACGCTGACAAACAGGCTCCTCAATAGGAAGACATTTAACTTTACTGAATTCAGCCCCCGAGAACTTAGGTATCACCGCCACCCCAAGGCCCGAAGAGACCAACCCCACAATGGTCGCGATATCTCCTCCTTCAAATTTAACTTGAGGAAGAAAACCGGCTTGCCGGCAAAATTCTCCTACCAGCGAACGCATATCATAATTTTTCCTAAAACCGATAAACGGTTCATCTCTCAGCTCTGCTAAACAAATACTGGAACGTGAGGCTAGGGGGTGAGTCACCGGGACATAAGCATATAAAGCATCATCCAGCAATTTATGCCAGGCGATTCCGGATTGATTTTCAAAAGGGCTGGTCAAACAGAGATCAACCTTTCCGTTGATTAAATCCTTAAGAATAAAAGGAGTCACGCTTTCATAAAGGCGGAATTCTACGCCAGGATACTGCCGATTAAATTGTCCGATCACTTCCGGCAGAATATTCAGACCTAATGACACCAAAAAAGCCAAGGAAATAACGCCGGTCGCGGGATTATTCATTTGGGCCAAAGCCTGGATCCCTTGGTCAATTTCATTTAAAGCGGACTCCACATGTTTTAAAAAGATTTCACCAAAGGAATTCAGACGAACGGTTCTCCCTACCCGGTCAAAAAGCAATACACCCACTTCTTCTTCTAATTTGGTAATTGAACGGCTGAGGGCCGGCTGAGAAATAGCCAAACTTTGGGATGCCTTTGTAAAATGCTGGGTTCGCGCTACGACCCGAAAATATTCAAGTTGCTGCCATTCCACTTTAATTCCTCCAAACTGCTTTAAAAGATAAAGGACTTTTTATAGGATATCCTATAACCAAAAGGTATCATTTCTATGTATATTATAAATTGGACGTTATCATATGACAAGGAGTAAACTTAAGAATAGCTGCAATGAAGTACAGAAAGGATGCTGTTATTACTTATGGATTATATTGAAAAGAGAAGCCCAGCCTACCGCCGGGCTTTAATTGGTATGTTACTCGGAAGTTTAGTGACTTACGCCAGTCTTTATTGCCCCCAAACTTTAATCAGTGTTTTTTCAGAACAATATCATGTGTCACCGGCAACTGCCAGCTTCACAATTTCCTTCACCACAGGCGCTTTAGCAATATTCATGTTTATTTTATCCATATTTTCCAATGCTTGGAGCAGAAAAGGAATTATGAGCATTTCCCTCCTGCTGACTTCTTTATTAACCATTTTATCCGCCTTTGGTCATAATTTTCATTTTCTGTTAATTACGAGGCTGCTTATAGGAATCAGTTTGGCTGGTTTTCCCGCTGTGGCTATGACCTATATCAGTGAAGAGTTTTCGCCCCGCAGTATTGGTGGTATTATGGGAGTTTATGTGGCGGGGAATGGCGTCGGCGCCTTTGTAGGCAGAGTTGTCATCGGCACCTTAACCGATCTTTTTTCCTGGCAAACCGCTTTATTGGGCCTGGGTGCATTCAGTTTGCTTTGCAGTTTATGTTTTTGGCTTATGCTTCCAAATTCCCATAATTTTCAGCGTATCGCCATTGTGCCTGATAAAATTAAGCAAAGTATTAAAGCAAGTTTAAACAATAAAAATTTGTTGCTTCTCTATGGAATCGGCTTTTTACTGATGGGCGTTTATGTAACACTTTTCAATTATATTGGATATCCTTTACGAAAGGCTCCTTACCATCTTAGCCAAACCACCCTGGGATTTATTTTTGTCGTCAATCTTATCGGCTCTTGGGGCGCCATCGTATTTGGCAAAATGGCTGACCGATATCCCCGGTCTTATGTGATCAGTTGGGCGGCTATTCTTCTTTTAAGCGGCACTCTGCTCACGCTCCATGGCAGTTTAATCGTAAAAATTATCGGACTCGTCATCTTTGCCTTCGGCTTTTTTGCCGGGCACACCATTGCCTGCGGTTGGGTCGGAATCGTCGCTCCTGCCCATAGCAAAGCCCAGGCCGCTGCATTGTACCTTCTGTTTTATTATACCGGGTCAAGTCTGATTGGATGGTCAGGGGGCTATTTTTGGTCATTTTGGGGGTGGCCTGGCGTAGTGGGACTTGTCTGTGTTTTATCGGCATTCACTATGTTGTTCAGCTTTCAAACCACCAATCCCGTATGTATCAACGAAAATCAAACCTGTAAAGCTATAGAAAAAACATAATGGTCAGAATTAGACTTTAATGGTAAATTTATTGTATGAATTCACCTTTTTTACCGGACATACTAGCCATAGAAACTTCCGGAGGTGAATTTTTTTTGCGTACTTTATGGAAGGGCGCCATCAGTTTCGGACTAGTTAATGTTCCAGTAGGCCTTTATACGGCCACTGAAAAGAAAGAAGTAAAATTTAATTATCTCCACGAAAAATGCAAGACACCTATTCAATATGAAAAACATTGTCCAACCTGTAATCTAGAAGTCCCTCCGGAAGAGATCGTTCGGGGTTATGAATTTCAAAAAGGACAGTATGTAATTTTAAAAGAGGAAGATTTTGAACGCCTACCGGATGGCAATACCAAAACCATTGATATTGTTGACTTTGTTGATTTAGAGGAAATTGATCCCATCTATTTTGAGAAAAGCTATTTTCTGGAACCCAGCCGGGGTGGGGAAAAAGCTTATGCTTTATTGAAAAAAGCCATGCTGGAAACCGGGAAAATTGCAATTGCCAAAGTCACGATCCGATCCAAAGAATCTCTGGCAGTTCTCAGGGTTGCCCAAAACGTTTTAATGATGGAAACCATCTTTTACCCTGACGAAATCCGTTCACCCGCCACCTTAAATGGTGTCCAAAACGAACCTTCTTTGCATGAAAACGAAGTCAAAATGGCCACTAATCTTATTGCCAACCTTTCCAGCCATTTTGAGCCGGTGAAATATACCAATCGCTATCGGGAAGATTTACTGAAATTGATTGAAGCCAAAATCACTGGTGGTGAGGTGGCTCAAACCCCGGAACGGGAGAGTGGTAAAATCATCGACCTCATGGAGGCTTTGCGGGCCAGTATAGCCGCAACTGAAAAAAATGAAGAACCCAGTCAAGTGGGAGAAAAGCCCCGGAGACGAACGAAAACAAGCTGAAATTTAAATTAAAAAATCGGCCCAAAGAGCCGATTCAATAGTAATTATGATCCTATTTTTAGCGTAACCTGCTAATCTCTTTCCCCATGGGATAAGGAGCCGGAATACGACCACTATATTCCCCCATCAAAGCCTGACTCATGGTCTCATAGAAATCCGGCTTTTCACAACAGGAATTAATATTTTTCAAATAATCCAACCGCAGTTCCAAATGCAATTGGATGGGCTTTTTCACCTGCTTCGACATCCCATTACCTCATCATTACTTATTAAACTCACTATAGCAACATTTTTCGATATCAAATTCTCAATTCCTGCTGATATTTTCCGGATCTTTCCGTTACTTTTTGGTGAAAACAGGCATTAGCTATTGATTTTTACTCCTGAGTCTTGGAAACTATCTTAGTTAACACCTGCCTCCCGTTTACTTCCCCATGGAGATCTCATTACTTAATTCATTCACGTCCCCGGATTGGTAAGGAAAATATTGAGCCAGGTGTTTACCGGTCAGTTCGATTCCCAGGCAAACTCCGTCGGCAAATTTACCTTTTTTAAATAAAGCTTGCATTTTTTCTTTCGTATCATCCCAAAATCCCGAAGGGACTGCCTGATCAATGCCACTATCACCGATAATCGCAAATTTTCGGTCTTTAATCGCTAAATAGATTAATACTCCATCATGTAAGGCAGTATTCGTCATTCCCAAATTTTCAAAAACTTCCTGGGCTCTCCCAATAACATCCTTACCGACTTTACTTTCCACATGAACCCGGATCTCTCCGGAAGTCAGCTTTTCCGCCTGTTCTATTGCTGTAATGATTTTTTGCTTTTCCCGATTTTTAAAAAATCGGCGTGTTTTAAATTCATGCCACATTATCAATTACCTCCTACCAACTTCCACTGGCGCCGCCGCCACCAAAACTGCCACCGCCGTCACTAAAGCCACC
>DNPQ01000145.1:0-2171 GCA_003501335.1 Bacillota bacterium | reverse complement strand
CACTAAAGCCACCGCCATCCGAACTACCCCCGCCAAAACCGCCTCCACTGAAACCACCACCGCCGCCGCCCCAATACCAGGGTTCACTAAAACCGCGACGATGCCGGTAGTGTTGCTGACGCGCACTACGCCCGATATTACCAAATATTGATATAAAGAAAATGACCACTGCCACCAAAAAAGCAAATGGAAACGCATGATCCGAACTTTTCCGAACTGGAATGGAACTTGGATTGCCGCCAACATATTTTGGACTTATTGCCGCAATCATTGCGTCGACTCCTGATGATAACCCCCCGTAATAGTCATTGCTTTTAAAGAAAGGCGTGATTTGTTCACGAATAATCGCCCCGGTTTTCCCATCCGGCAACACGGCTTCCAAACCATAACCCACTTCAATGCGGACTTGATGTTCCTTCAGGGCTACCAAAAAAATCAATCCATTATCCTTGCCCTTTTGCCCCGGTTTATTAAGCTTGAAAAGATTCTCAGTAAAATCAGTCAGTTCTTCATTCTCAAGGCTGGGAATGGTAACCACTAATAACTGATTACCGGTATCTCTCGCATACTTATCAAGCCGACTTGCCAATTCACCTCTTTCATTCTCCGAAAGAAGCTGCGCCTTGTCGGTAACATAAGAATCAATTTTAAAGGGGCTCATTCCAAATGCTGATCCACTGGCTACTACTAATAGTAAAAGTACGATGATTGGGACTAACCAACGCCTTGTCATACTAAAACTTCTCATATTTAATCAAAACTCACTTTCGGGGCCTCTTTTGAACTTTCTGGAACTTCAAAGTAATCTTTTTTGGTAAGTCCCATCATACCCGCAAAGATACTCCCCGGAAACAATTCTATTTTATTATTATAATCTTTCACCAAATCGTTATATCTTTTTCTTTCCACGGACAAACGGTTCTCGGTTCCGGATAATTCATCCATAAGACGGTTGAATTGGTCATTCGCTTTTAACTGCGGATAACTTTCCACCACAACTAATAAACGACTGAGTGCCGATTCAAACTGGCCATTGGCTGCCGCTTTTTCTTTCATCCCGTTGGCTTGCATCATTTGGTTACGAGCATTGTTTAAATTGGTAAATACATCTTTTTCATGAGTAGCATATCCCTTGACCGTATTCACCAGGTTGGGAATGAGATCGTGCCGTCGCAATAAGATATTATCAATTTGCTTCGACTGGGCCTCTACCTCATTATTGGCCATTTTAAAGCCGTTAGTATAACTAAAGTACATTCCAACGGGAATGGCCACTAAAACAATAATCACAACCAATAAAACGCCTACAACTATCCATGCTTTATTCATTGTTTCTTTCTCCTTTAACTAAATTTTTTAACTCAAACATCAGCCTAGGCCAAATTTTTCATTCAAGCTGTATAATACCATCATGTGACCCAGTTGTATTTTAGCTGTTATGGGGTACATTTGCATGTTATTTTGGGTGGCCGGAGGTAGAAAATTCATCCAATGTATAGTTAAATGTTTATTTTGATGATAAACGAATCATGACCCATAAAGTTCCTCAAAATTCAGATCAACTATACCCTTTCAAGTATGAATAAGACCTGGAAACCAGCGTTTTAGAACCATCAATCAAATTTTTCTACCATCCCGGGTCCTCATAAAACTGCTAAATTAATGAAACTTTTCATCGCCATCATCTTTAAATGCCCGGATAATAAACAAAGTTAAATCCTCCTTTAAATCCTTTTTAAGTGGCACTTCCAATAAGGCTCCGTCCGTGCCAAAAATAATTTCCACTTCAGGACGGGTCGGAAAATCTTTGGGGATTTTTGCAACCACTGCCTTTTCCCCCGAATTTAAAAGTACCAAAGAGCCAATGGGAAAGGGCGCAATATTCTGCAAAAAAGCCTTAGTTAATTCGGGATCGAAAAGTATTTTTCCTTTATCACGAAGATACTCGATCACTTCATGAGGCAGAAATCTTTTGCGATAGATGCGATCCGTGGACATGGCATCATAAACATCAGCCAAAGCTGCAATCCTGGCAAATTCATGGATTTGATAACCTCTCAATCCTTTGGGATAGCCCGAACCATCAAACCTTTCATGATGTTGCCAGGGGATAAACTTAGCAGTGTCATCAATATCAACACAATTTTGCAAAACTTCATATCCGATTTGAG
>DNPQ01000068.1 GCA_003501335.1 Bacillota bacterium | reverse complement strand
TGTTAAATTTATGGTTTTCCATTGCTATCCGGTTAGGAGTTTGGTAAGATAAAAAAAAGTACTTTGTGAAGGGAGTCTATTATGAAAGAAAAAATTAATGAAGCTTTAAATAAAATCCGCCCATCCCTCCAAGCTGATGGCGGTGATGTTGAATTGGTAGATTTTATTGACGGAATTGTGAAGGTGCGCTTAAAGGGAGCATGTTCCGGTTGCCCAATGTCTACCATGACCATTAAAAACGGCATTGAAAACTATTTAAAACAAAGCATTCCTGAGGTTAAGAGCGTAGAACAGGTTTGATTGTATCTCGTTGATAACACTTTAATAATAATTCACCAAAAAATAGCGGACCTTTTGAAGGCTGCTATTTTTTGGCGTTTAATCAAATAAACGCTGGGGGAAAAAGTAATACTTAGAGTTTTATATCAATCCGGGAAATCCAACCTGCCGAATGGCTTCATACAAAATAATCGCGACTGAATTGGCTAAATTTAATGAGCGGGTCTTTTCGAACATTGGAATCCGGATATTATGCGCCGGATTGATACTTAAAATCTCGGGGGGTAATCCCCGGGTTTCCGGGCCAAACATGATCACATCATCACTCGTAAAATTCATTTCCGTATAAGTATGGCCACCTTTGGTCGTCGCATTATAAATGGTTTTCCCCGGATACTTATCCATATAAGCCTGTAAATTGAGATGCCTTTCAATGTTGACAAATTCCCAGTAATCTAAACCGGCTCTTTTTAAGCGTTGATCATCCCAGAAAAAGCCTAAGGGTTCTATTAAATGAAGCTCCACCCTTGCTGCTGCACAGAGCCGGGCGATGTTTCCGGTGTTTTGGGGGATTTCAGGCTGATATAATACGATATGCATCCTCTGTTGTTCTCTCCTTGAAATTAATAACTAACATGATTCAAGCGAATTTTTTCGGTAGACACTTGATTTTGTAACGATTGGCTAAAAATATTGTCTGACATATAGGCGCTACGGCGATCTTGTGCTACAATAATGGTAATATTATACCACTGGGACTTGGATGAAAAAAGTCTTTCAAATTGTTTTTTAATGAGGCGCCTTATGAATTATGAGGAATCAATCCGATATATTAAAGATTGTACGAAATATGGGATTAAATTAGGACTGGAACGAATTACAGAAATCTTGCAGAGACTCGGTAATCCGCAACAAAAATTTCGTTCCATTCATATTGCCGGAACCAATGGTAAAGGCTCAACCGTGGCCATGATGGATGCGGTACTGCGGCAGGCAGGTTATAGAACAGGATGCTACGTATCTCCTCATCTCGTTTCTTACCGGGAACGTTTCACCGTCAATCAGCAGATGATTACCGAAACCGAATTGGCCGAAATTGTCACCGAAATGGTCCCGGTGCTGCAATCCATTGAACAAGGCGGTTTCGGTAATCCCACCGAATTTGAAGTGGGGACTGTGATTGCCTTTGAATTTTTCGCCCGTTGCCATGTCGAGGTGGCGGTCATTGAGGTGGGAATGGGTGGCCGCTTTGATGCGACTAATGTTTTGCTGCCCATTTTATCGATTATTACCCACATCGCTCTGGATCATCAAGAATTCTTAGGCGATACCCTGGAAAAAATTGCTTTTGAAAAAGCCGGGATAATAAAGCCGGATATCCCTGTGGTCATTGGATTGCAGGAACCTGCAATTGAAAGATTTTTAGCCGGGATTGCCCTGGAGCGACATGCTCCGTTGAGAAAAGCAAGTGCCATTGCTTACCGGGAATTTAAAATGACTGAAGATTTTACTGAATTTCAGGCTGATGACAGTGAGTGGGGGAACCTTTTCGTAAAACTGAAACTTCTTGGTGAGCATCAGGTGGTCAATTGCCTTAATGTCGTTGCCGGCATGAGCTTTTTGAGGCAAGCGGGGTTCCTTATTTCGAAAGACGTTTTGCTGAATGGTTTGGCTCAAACCGTTTGGCCGGGGCGGATGGAACGAGTAAGAATTCAAAGTCCGCTTAAACTATATTTGGATGGGGCTCACAATCCGGATGGGGCCGGCGCTTTGGTCAAGAGTATTCAAGGAATGTATCCTGGGCAAAAAGTTCATTTATTATTTGGAAAATTAAACAACCGTCCTTCGGAGGTCATCGCCGGAATATTGGCGGCCATTACCGATCAAGTGATTGTTACCGCGGTTCCCGATCCCAAGACGACTCCTTTGGAGAAATTGGCGGAGAGTTTCAGGAAACTTGGAATACCGGCTGTGATTGAACCCGAACCGGAAAAGGCTCTCCATTTATTATTGCATTCCGATCATCCGGTGGCAGTGGCTACAGGATCGCTTTATTTAGTAGGTTATTTACGGGGGTTGCTTTACCCGATAGGAGAAACGATATGAAAAGGTTAAATATTGTATGTGGAGCTTATGGCAGTGGTAAAACCGAATTTGCAATTGGTTATGCTTTGGAGATCCGAAAGAAAAGCCCGCAAAAGGTCGGTTTGATCGATTTGGATATTGTCAATCCCTATTTTCGCTCACGGGATATGGCTGTTGAACTTGGGGAAAAAGGACTGGATGTAGTATCCAGTGAACCGGGAATGGAGTATTCCGATATCCCGTCCCTTTCGCCCCGGATATATTCCCTGCTGCAGGATCATAGCTATCAAGTGGTATTTGATGTTGGCGGCGATCCGGCAGGCGCCAGAGCGTTGGGACGATTCTATCCCTATTTTGAGAAAGAAGCTTATGATTTATTGGTAGTGGTAAATCCTTTCCGGCCGGATACCCGGAGCGTGTACGAAGCCGCCGATTTAATTACCGCTTTGCAGGGCACAAGCCGCCTGCAGGCTTCGGGGATTGTTTCTAATATCAATTTGGGGCCGGATACAACCCTGGAGGTTTGGCAAGAAGGTTTTCAATTTATTAGGGAGCTTGCGGAACGTTTGGCCTTGCCCATCGTTTATCATATGGTGGAAGAAAAATTTTTTAAGGCTCATCAGGCTGATTTTGCGAATTATCCTATTTTTCCGGTGGTTTTACGGATGCGGGTGCCCTGGTTGAAAGAAGACAATTGATAGGCTTTTTTTGCTCTTGCGTTTTCACCCTATGGCCTAAACCGACTCTAGCCTTAAAGGGGAACAGTAGGCCTTTGAGGTTTTCTGATAGACCTCGAACTAAAGATTACAGATAATTGGCGAAAATTTTAGCCAATTCCCTTTAAGGGCAAGGGTAAGTAGCATCGAAGCATTTTACTAAAAGTTATTATCGCAAGTTAACCATAATCTGTTTCAACATAGATAGCAATGCCGGTAATGATTGTTTTTCTGGATTTGCTAGATAAGATTGCAATGATATCAAAAATTGGTTATAATTAATTATTATCAGGTACTAATAATATATTGAAATTGTATTTGAATGATGGTAGTAAGACAATCGTGTATTTTCGTTTGTTATTATAATAATTAAAGGAGGAAATGAGATGGCCCAGGTTAAGTTCAATGAAGAACGTTGCAAAGGTTGTGAACTTTGTACCAGTGTTTGTCCAAAAAAGATTTTGAAAATGGCAAACCGCTATAATTCAAAAGGCTATCAACCCGCAGAAATCATTGACCAAAGTCAATGTACTGGTTGTGCCTCTTGTGCCCGGATGTGCCCAGATGTAGTTATTGAAGTTTATCGATAAATAAAATTTCAAATCTCAAGCAAGCGTAAATGGTTGCAATAATTAATACCGATCCCCGAAAGAGGGGAACCTGAATTTAAATTTTATTTGGAATTAAGGAGGTAAGTGTAGAATGGCAGATCGTGTAATGATGAAAGGAAATGAAGCCATTGCCGAGGGAGCAATCAGGGCGGGCTGTCGTTACTTTTTTGGATATCCCATTACGCCCCAGAATGAAGTCCCGGAGTACATGTCGAAACGGTTACCGAAAATCGGGGGCACATTTATTCAGGCCGAAAGTGAAGTCAGTGCAATTAATATGGTATATGGTGCCGCCGGCGCCGGCGCCAGAGCAATGACTTCCTCATCAAGCCCGGGAATTAGTTTAAAGCAGGAGGGCATCTCTTATATTGCCGGGGCTGAATTGCCTTGTGTGGTAGTAAATGTGGCCCGTGGCGGACCCGGTCTTGGAGGATTAACCCCTTCACAAGCTGATTATTTTCAAGCTACCAAGGGCGGCGGGCATGGCGATTATCATTTAATTGTCTTTGCTCCTGCTTCAGTTCAGGAAATTATCGACTTGATGTATGAAGCATTTGTGACAGCCGATAAATATCGCAACCCGGTTATGATACTTGCCGATGGTATTTTGGGTCAGATGATGGAACCTGTAACTTTATCGGAAATACAAGATCTGAAAATACCGGCCAAACCCTGGGCGACAACCGGAATGACCAAGGGGATGCCCCAAAGAATTATCAACAGTTTGGGTTTGGCGCCGGAAGATTTGGAAAAAATCAATGTCCGGATTCAACAAAAATATCAAGAGATTTCTAAAAATGAAATTCGTTATCAGGAAGAGCAAACCGAGGATGCCGATTTAATCCTGGTAGCCTATGGCACCTCCGCCCGAATCGCCAAGACGGTTATGATCAAAGCGAGAGCTCAAGGAAAAAAAGTTGGTTTATTCCGGCCGATTTCGTTATGGCCGTTCCCTACTGAAGAAATTCAGAAGCTCGCCCGCGCCGGCAAGCACTTTATGGCGATTGAAATGAGCGCCGGTCAAATGGTAGAAGATGTTAAGCTTGCTGTCAATGGTAAAACTACAGTGAACTTTTTCGGCAAACTCAATGGCACCATTCCGACGGTAACTGAGGTTTATGATGCAGTAATGAAATGTTTCTCCAAAGGAGGGTTGGCATAATGGAAAAAGTATTTGGAAGGCCTGAAGCATTGCAAGACCGAGTGTATTCTTACTGCCCCGGTTGTACTCATGGAATCGTTCACCGTCTTGTGGCAGAAGTAATCGATGAATTGCATGTCCGCGAACAGACAATTGCAGTAGCACCGGTGGGTTGTGCGGTTACCGCTTATAATGTTTTTAATTGCGATTGCCAACAGGCATCCCATGGCCGGGCGCCCGCAGTTGCGACTGGAATTAAGCGGGTTTTACCGGATAAAGTCGTTTTCACCTACCAGGGCGATGGTGACTTGGCTTCGATCGGAACAGCCGAGATCGTCCATGCCGCTAATCGTGGTGAGAAGTTTACTGTTATTTTTATAAACAATGCCATCTATGGGATGACCGGCGGACAAATGGCTCCGACAACCTTGCCGGGGCAGAAAACAACCACATCGCCTTATGGCCGGGATGTCGCCACTACTGGTTACCCGATCAAGATGACTGAAATGTTGAATACTTTGGAAGCGCCATTATTTTTAGCCCGGGTCAGCGTCCACGATCCGAAAAACGTTAATCTGGCAAAGCAAGCGATTCGCAAAGCTTTTGATGCTCAAATCCAGGGTAAGGGGTTTGCCATGGTGGAAGTATTATCAACCTGCCCGACCAACTGGGGAATGACCCCGATAGAGGCTTTAAAGTGGGTGGAAACCGATATGATTCCAACGTTCCCCTTGGGAATCGTCCGGGATTTGAAGGAGGGAGCCTAAAATGTTATTAGAGTCAATTTTCGCCGGTTTCGGCGGTCAGGGTGTCATGTTGATGGGGCAATTACTGGCTTATTCAGGAATGTATGAAGGCAAAAATACCACTTATGTTCCTTCCTATGGACCGGAAATGCGGGGAGGAACAGCCAATTGTTCGGTGGTGGTATCGGATGAAATCATCGGCTCGCCGGTTATTTCCGAACCCAATATTGTCGTCGCCATGAATCGTCCCTCCATGGAAAGATTTGAGCCGATGATTAAACCGGGTGGTGTTTTATTTTATAATTCATCTTTGATCGATGTGAAACCAACACGCACCGACATTAAGGTTGTGGCTATTCCAGCCAATGATATCGCCAATAAAATCGGCAATAGCCGGGTTGCTAACATGGTTGTTGTCGGCGCCATTTTGAAAAGCACTTCGATAGTTCATATTGAAACCGTCATGAAAGTATTGCAAGAAAAGGTGTTGACCGGCAAGAAAAAGGATTTGGTCGGCATCAACCGTGAAGCAATTGAAAAAGGTATGGAATTGGTTTAAAATTTGTGGTATCAAAAGGCTTTCCTTCATCAAGGAAGGCCTTTTTGGTATGATTGAGAATTAAAAAAGGTTAGGGACTCAGCAAGACATAAAATGAAGGGAAAAGCATAGAATTATTGTAAAGAATAGTCCAAGCCCTGTAAACCGGCTTATCATTTTTCGTAACTTTTCGTGTATTTCGTGGTTGTGATAACAACTTTCAAAATTATCACCAATCAACTTTTTTGCAATTTAGAATACAGGAAAAAACTTCTTTCAAGGAGAAATAGTATCCAAAACCGCTGGAAAGGATGAATGGAACTCGATGAAATTGAATACGTTATGGTGGATAGGATTGATCGCTGCTATCTGTGGCTTTCTAATGTTTAAGGGAATCATCCGGATTGCTAATTTTTCGAGCTTTTGGATGGAATTGGTGGCTGCCTGTTTTTTTGCCATATCATCCCTGTTTAAATAACTTTTAGCCGGTCATTTTAAATGGATCCGGAAGAGGCTGTCTCACAATGCAAAGTTTCCCCAAATTGGTTTTCCAATCGGAGGGGAACTGCGCCAAAAGAGACAGTCTTTTTTAGATCAGGGTGACTGGACTTTCTCAATGTCTGGGTAGGCTCACGCAACAGCCAAGCAAAGTTTATTGATGTACGCCGGGATATTTTTCAGCGATAGTCATCCGCCATTTCCATTCAATCCCCCATAACCACAGCTTAACGCGTAATATTCCGGCACTCTTTCGGCACCATTGGTTGTAAATAACGTGGTATACTTTTATTGTTCAAAGAAATCAAAAAAATCCCAACTTGCTTCCCGAAAGTGCGCGAATCTTTTAACCCGTTATCGTTACCGGCTATTTTATTTTCAAACAACAATTGGAGGTGAACATTCGGGTTTTTTATTTTTTAGCCCACGTGCCCAACATGGCCCACATCGCCCGCAAAAACGTCTTGAACTCTGTGTTCCCTGCTTCATTCGTTTTAGCCAATAGTGAACCGATTGACGGGTCCAATATCTTAAATTTTATTTTTGTACTTCCACCGGACTTGCCATTTTTCCTGTGCAGCCAGGGGAGACCACCGGATCTCAACAGCATTTTTTTGATCGGGCGTGAAACACAGACCCAGGGATAATTTTTGCTCCGTATCAAGTCCAATCACATAGCCCAACCGGTTGGAAAGAAGGGAGATTTGTTCGAAATAAGCGTTCAACTTATCCTGCCGGTTAGAGAACGCGATTCGGGTGCCCTGGCGATCA
>DNPQ01000573.1 GCA_003501335.1 Bacillota bacterium | reverse complement strand
TCCACGATATCTTGGGGCAATTTACAATAATATTCTATCGGCTGTAAAGTTTCCGGATCGCGATAAACCCCAATATGACCAACTTTTGCAGTAGGAATTAACTTTAAAATACCGCCCACCATGCCGAGCCCTGCCCGTAAAATTGGAATGACTGCAATCTTTTTGCCGGCAATCGTCCGGCAATGGGCTGTCGCCACCGGAGTCTCTACCTCAACCTCTTCTAAAGAAAAATTACGGGTCACCTCATAAGCCATTAACATGGATACTTCTTCAACCAATTCCCGGAATTCTTTAGCCCCGGTGTTGGAATCACGAATGATCGATAGCTTATGTTGGATTAAAGGGTGATCAATAACACAAACATTTGACAAAAGCTTCATCTCCTTAACTGGTATTTTATAAAAAGAAATCCTAATGATTTATTCTTCCAAGGATTCTTTAATCCGGTTCACAACGCTTTTTAGCTTTTTTTTGATTTCATTGGCGCAAACTTTATACATTTCAATATTTTGGCCATAGGGATCCGGTATTTCCAGTACCGTCAATTGTTCCTGGATGGCTTCCAAATCGCGTTTTTCCGATATCACTTCTTGGTCCATTTTTTGTTCGAATTGGCGTAATTCCTCATCAAGGGCTCTCATCTGACGGCTTAGATCTTGATTGCGCATGCGCAATTGTTCGAGTTTGGACCCTTCTTTTTCCAAATACTTGCGGCGCTTTTCCTCTAAAATTCCCCGAATTCTTTCAGCCTTCGCCAGCAAAGCTTCAATTTCTTTTACGCCTTCTGCAAATTCACTTAAAGTATAAACTTTACTTTTCGCTGAAGGAAGCATATTGATAACTGTTTTCTTTTGTTCCAAGGTCATAGTTAAAACCAAGTCTGCTCCATTGATCAAATCAACTGATAAAAGTCTGGCGCGATGGGAACGTATATCAATACCTTCTGTGGCCATGACTTCGATCGCATTTTGGGCAGCTTTTTCTCCTGATATAGCTCCCGTTCCGGCTGAAACAACCCGGATCATGGCGGCCCTGTCCGCCAAATCCTCATTAAGCATTTTACGCAGCAAAGCTTCAGCCATGCTACTTCGGCAAGTATTACCGGTGCAAACAAATAAAACTTGCTTGATCATAAATTGAAATCTCTCCTAAAAAAGATTTTTTCATGAACCGTATAAAGAAATTGAATCTGTTGACAATAATACCATAATTTTTTTGTGAAAGGGGCTCGAAAATGCCTTGGCCTTTCAACATCCATTCGCAGCAGCAATATATTTTAGAGTGCCCGGTATGCCTAAACCGATTCCGATTCAGAGCCGTCGGTATCCAAGGGCAAATGTTCTGGAACTGTGAATCTTGTAATCATTCGGTTAGTTTACGGCTAATCCCGGTTCCGTCTCATTACCCAACAGATAATCATGAAATAATTTTTCGTTCCACGCTTAATTGACTTTTGACAGTCTCATTTCAATCGCCCCGATTTTGGCGATTTTCTTGACAAGAATCGGTAGCCTATCTCGATTTTCAGCAATCAGAACTGTAATATCGTTTTCATTGTCGGTAATTTGCAGATATTTGGGATAAGTGCTATTTTCCAAGTGAATCGGGTTTGAAACGGATGTGACCTCAAAATTGCTTTCATTGATATGACCGTTTCCATAAAAATAAATTTTGTGAGGTACCTCTTGAATCCGGTTTTGGCGCAAGAAAAATTGCAACGACAATCCATCTTGGACAAAGCCGGGAAGGTCAATCTCCGAAGTACTTGTCTCGCCATTTTTGGTCACAACCCGGGTGGCTTTTCTCACTTCATAATTAAAGTGGATTTCTTCCTGCTGGCTTTTAGAGTGTTCTTGCGTATTGAGTCTTATCCAATAAGGATAAAATCCTTCGGCATCCATCACCAAGTCTTCGACTTGGGTATAATTATAAAGTCCCTTGACAATTCCTACAGTGGTCATTTCAGCATGAACCCGGTAAACCTCCCGGCCACTAAACGTATCTTTGGAAACGACTTTAATCATTTCATTAGCACCATAAATCACCGACCGGGCGTAGGCTTTGTATTCCAGTATCTCGCCCACCCTGAGGTGGGATTCATTGGCATATCCGAAGCTTCCAAAGCACAGAAGCACAGCCAAACAACAACAAGGGATTAATTTACGAACCATGAATAATATGACCTCCCGAAGATTTTCAAAGCCGATTGAGAATGGCTACGCCGATTTCCTCAGCCGGTATACCTTCCATATAGATTTGATCAACTGCATAGCGCTCTTTCGTCGATATAAATTGCGCCCACTCCATAAACAGTTTCGGTAGGAAAAGCAACAAGTCCTCCCGACTTTAATACACTGGCATCAGGTTCCAGTAAGTCGTATTGCTGGTTATCGATTTTTATAATGGTTAGTTTTCAAGCTTTTCCTCTGAAAAACTAGTCTTCAATTTAAAATTGCTACATATAATTTGGCATCACGACGCAATAATCCTTCAAGTTTACGATTATTTTATCGAAAAACTGATTTTTTATAACCAAGGATAACTTTGGGGCCGGTCGCTAAAATTCACTTGATTCCAAGCTTGAACCGGGATTATGTTTGTTACAAAAATGTTAC
>DNPQ01000389.1 GCA_003501335.1 Bacillota bacterium | reverse complement strand
CTCGGCGCAATAGGCAGTCCTAAAATGGACCAACTGCCACCGGAACTGCGGCCGGAACGGGCCGCCCTGCTTCCCTTACGCAAAGAACTGGGGCTGTTCGCCAATTTACGTCCTGTAAAGGTTTTTGATTCTTTAATTGCTTCCTCACCCTTAAAACCGGAAATCATTCAAGGAGTCGATATCATTGTCTTCCGGGAATTAACCGGCGGCCTTTATTTTGGCCCCAAAAAACGTGAAATCCTTCAGGACGGTACCGAACAGGCCATTGATACTCTTGTTTATAATACCCGTGAAATTGAGCGTATCGGTCGGCTGGCTTTTGAAGCAGCCCGCATGCGCCGTAAACGGTTGACCTCCGTGGATAAGGCCAATGTTCTTGAAAGCTCCCGATTATGGCGGGAAACGATAAACAGAATCAGCCAAGATTACCCCGATGTTGAACTCTCCCATATGTACGTTGATAACTGCGCAATGCAACTGGTACGGTATCCGGTTCAATTTGATGTAATCGTTACGGAAAATATGTTTGGTGATATTTTGACGGATCAGGCTGCCATGCTCACAGGATCGCTGGGAATGCTACCTTCTGCCAGCTTAGGCGGTAAAACCGCTCTTTATGAGCCTTCTCATGGCTCGGCGCCGGACATCGCCGGTAAAAATTTGGCAAACCCGCTGGCAACGATTTTAAGCGCCGCCATGATGCTGCGCTACTCTTTCAAACTGAAGGAAGCCGCCGAAGTCATCGAGCAGGCCGTCCACAGGGTGCTGCAGGATAATTACCGGACAGCCGATCTGATGGCTGACGGTATGAAAAGAGTAGGAACCAAAGAAATGGGAGAATTAGTCCGGGAGCGAATCTAAGAATATCAATCGGCCAATCTTCCGATAAAAGCCCCGGAATTTGGCCGATTTAAATATCGCAAATTAATAGCGTATATCTCGATTACCCTACTTTACCCAGTATCGTTCTCCGGCTCTCCCGTTCGGCCTTACTGTTCAATTCCTTGACAGCATTTGCCGCAGCGGTAATTCGATCATATGTCGTATTTAAAACTAGGATACCCTTTTCTTCAAGTTCCTGCCTTTGTTCCACTTTGCTGATAAAATAAAACCTTTGTTGACTATTCAATCCAACGATATACATGTGGTAACCTCCGCTTGAAATGTATTGTCAATACATACAGTATCGTCTGCATGTCCTTAATTCATACTATGACCTACTCTTCGCATTTATTACTGCGTTTTATTTTTCACCACGAACCTATGTTCGATATCATTATAGCATATTATTTCCCGTAAAACAAATGTTCGGTTCCTGATTAAACCTTCCCGGCGGTTCTTGATTTACAGAGTTTTGAAATAGTGATTCCCTTTTCTACCAAGTTACTGATTCCAGGTCACGGGAATATCTCATATTGTAATACGATCACGATTAAAAAAACCTTTATCTCTTACTATGCTTCGGAGGTGTTTCAAATGGTCTCCCGACCCACTCGTAATCAGCGGGCAGCTTTTGAAGAAGCCTATGCCCGAAAAATATGGTTCACCGCCGTCATTTTTTTTAGTCTGGTTTTAATGAGAATCCCCTTTTTGGCTTCTTCGAGAAGCAGATCCGCCGGTTAATCCCCATTTACAATTATCAGTACCGAAATACCCGGCGGTTTCTTTTATTTGTAAGTTGGTTTGCATTCGAGTTATAAAAAAAACGGAGGATATTTTGGTTTCCCCCGTTTTTTAATCAACACTTGCAATCCCCAAACTATGGGCGGCTTCATAAAATAATCATCAATCCGCAAAGCTATCATAAACTAAATTTTTTTCCCGTTGGGTAAAGTTAAAATAATATGGCGGTTAAAATATAAATAGTGGGAATCGGTAATTCTCTTAAAACCCAATTCTCTAAAAACATCATTAATTTTTTGATTTTTAGTATTGAGTACCGGTTCATAAATCACCGCATCGACTTCCCGGCCTAATGTCCTAATAAAATAGGCGATAGCTTTAGCTATTACTTCAGGGTCATTTTCATAACCAGCATCTTCAAAACCGACATCCTCAATAAATAAAATGTTCCGATAACTGATCTCTTCAATGATGCTGGCTTTGAGTTCCTGATTTTCATCCATTATTACATTATAAAGCTCCGATAGGGTCTGGCTGTGAGAGTCAAAGACCTCAAAAAGACTGCCCACCGGATTGGCTATCCATAGGTCTACCGCAATATAGCTTCCACTAATATGGCCTACTTTTTCAGAGTTCGGGACTTTATCTCCATTAACCATGATCTCCGCCCGATAATCATGGACATATTTTAGAGGTTCATCCCAATCAAAATGGGTCTCCATTAATATTCTTAATGAGACACTTGGTTCTGCCATTCAATTATCCCTCCAACAAAATGTGCTTCTATTTTTTTTCTTCATTCTTCTCCGGCTTGCTATTTTCCTGCAGTTGGATTAGGGTTTTCTTAAAAAACTCATTAAATTATAAAAAACCTTTTATTCTCTATTCATTCCTGCCCTGGAAATACTAATAATATTTTTTGGGCAGCGGAATTCATATCAATATTTTTATAATCCAAGATTCCCATTTGTATCGAAAGTTAATTCACGCCTGGAAAACATCGAAAAATGCCTGCGAGTTTAGCTAAGCACAGCTTAGCTAAGCTTAAAACCTGAACCCAATGTGTTTTCTAGATAGCATATCCAATATATGCTGGAATCATGTTGGCGTGAATGTTATTTAAGGGTTTCAAAACATGATGGCCCAGACTTCTACTTCTTTCCTATAAAATAAAAGACCCTAAAATGGATAAAATAAAAAGGGCATTTCGTAATATCAAGGAAGCTCTTAGCTGCTACCGTTCTCTACATGGGTTTGCCAGGTAAATTACCATATATTATCAAAGGAAATTTAAATACTCTTGTTGAAACCAAGAATATAAATATAATAAAATAATAAAAAAGACCTTGCCTTGATTGACAAAAAAACAGGATTAGGACCTTGCACAATGAAAAAAATACTTAAGTATGCAATTGTTACTGCCATTCTATTGCTGATTCCAGAGATTATATGCGCCCAGTATACAAACAAACCGGCCATTAACGCCCGATCTGCAATTTTAGTTGATCTCAACAGCGGAACGGTTCTCTACTCCAAAAGTTCTCTGGCTATAATGGCTCCGGCCAGTACCACCAAGATTATGACGGCTATCCTGGTTTTAGAAAAATTAAACCTGAATAGAGTCGTCACCGTTCACCCGGATGCGGCATCCAAAGAAGGAACATCGATGGATCTTCACAATTATGAAAAAAGAACGGTCCGGGAATTGCTTTACGGTTTAATGCTGGAATCCGGTAATGATGCAGCCACAGCTTTAGCCGAAGCGGTATCCGGCACCGAAGCCAACTTTACTCAATTAATGAATCAAAAAGCCAAACTTCTAGGAATGAAAAATACTTGTTTTAAGAACGCCAGCGGCCTTCCGGTCATTGGTCACTATACGACTGCTTACGATATGGCAATTTTAACCCGTTACGCCCTCAAAAATCCTAACTTCTCAGCCATCGTCGGAACGAAAACGAAAGAAATTCCAGGGTCTAAACCAGGAGAAATCCGGCAATTGGAAAATCACAATAAACTGCTTTGGCGTTATCCCTATGCAATTGGTGTAAAAACAGGATATACTTTTAATGCCGGTGGTTGTTTGGTTTCGGCCGCTTCCTATCGGGGGAAAACCCTGATCAACATCGTTTTGAAAACTTCGACCATTTATAATGATTCCATTAAACTATTTAATTATGGTTTTAGTCTACGGACTTAATAAAGTAATGAAGTAATGAAAGAATTCATTCATTCTTTCATTACTTCGTTCCCACATAGGATGCCCAAAGACTTTCATATTTGGCTAAAGTTTCATCCCCGGTGATCGAGTGCAAGGCGTGTAATAGGTAAATGTCTACCGAAAAATAAAAAGGATCCAAATTGGGCTTCGCTTGATAAATGATATATCCCAGATCATAGGAGGCAAAGCCACCCACATCATAATATTTTAAGATTTTATTCAATGTCTTAATTCCCGCCGCAAAAGCCACCAAGGCCATTTTACAACTTCCCTCCCCGGCAGCCGGCTCGAGCTGCCACCAATCATAACATCCAAGGAGTGCAAACATAAAGCCGTTCAGTGTATAAGAAGCCGGTTTTACCGGATACTGCTCAAAAGTAATATACTGCCGCCAAGCTGGGTTTAGATCCGCTAAAGTATCCATAACTCCGCCCGCAGTCACTGGGGTCAACAGGAAACCTAAGGCTTTATTGCCTGCATCCCAATAGCGGCGATCCCGGGTCAATGCATAAGCGCGTGCAAAAACACTTAAAGCCTGGCCCTGCGCCATCCCCGAAACCCATCCCGGTTTAAATTCTCGTCCGGTTAAGTAATAATGCCAGGCAAACGTGAAACGAAAAGCGCCATCAGCCGCTTGCAACGATATAAGTTTATCGACCACCCGGACAAATTGATGAATACTTGCTTGACCCAGGCGATACTTTCCAAAAAGATAAAGCGCATATTGAGATACCGTCACCGGGTTGTAATAAAGATGCGCCCCATACTTGACCAAGGGAATTCCTTGATCATCCGGGAAATTCGGCTTGGAAAAGGAAGGGGTATTTTCAAAGTGCAAATAACTTTCAAACGGTTTATAATCGATTAGATTTTTTGTAAAGTCAATTCCCAATCGATGATAAGAGCGGACTGCTTTTCGAATGGATTCATTCAGGATCCTTGGATCACGCCCGAATTGAGGGACCTTTGCATCGAGGCAAAAAAGATGGCTTCCCAAAATCAATATCACAGCTGCCAAGAATAGGCCCGCACTCTTCTTCTTGAAAGCGAACCAACCGCGCACCATAAGATTCTCCTTCTACATCTCTACGATTAATTTATTTGGATATATCAGACTTATGATCCATGAAAAGAGAAAATGCCCGGCAGATTTTGTAAAAATGAAGAAATGTCCGGAGAAAATGGGGGATTTGAAGAGCTCTTGAGCTCTTTTGATTATGGTAGATCCCTTGGTATATACTTTAAATTAGTTTCGAAAAGTCTTATTAGCCCATATTACAAATTCAGTCAAAGAAAATACTTCAATATTTTTGATATTAGCTTCGCGGGTATATACTTTTTCGGAGGCTGCCTGGCGTAACCAAGCTACAGCGCCCGGCTTAGCTCCCCCACCGTCTATCACAATAATGATATTTGGCTCCGGCATTTTTTCAATGCAATTGAGATAAAGATAAGGCAATTTTTCGTCCACACTGCCGGCTGATTGTTGCCATTTACACTCAATACGGTAATCACCATAACGCCTGGATGCCAGTTTAAATTCCGTTTTTCCCTGATGCCCGTATATCGTTTCGTAGGGAACATTCGTTAATAAGAGCTCTTCCCCGTATAATTCGGGGTGACTAACCCATTTGGTATAAGGAACTTCCTGAAATCCCTTTTGCTGCATCGTCATTGACACTACTTGCTCCAGGGTTTTGCCTTGATGGTTTGCAATACAGCCTTGGTTTTCCATTTAAACCTCTTTCATCAACTAAATACTGCCAATACCTCATCCACCGAATTCCGGTTATCTCCGTCACAGCTTATGAAACGTTTCACGGGAAAGATCTCGATTTGGGCCCCTGAATAAGCCTTCACTATAAAATCATTATAATGATTAGATATTACTGTTTGGATGCCTTTTTTGGCCAGCTTCCGGGCAACCTTGGCCAACCGGATCTGATCCTCTTCGCCGAACCCGCCTGTACTATAGGCTGTAAAATTTGAAGTCGCATTGAGGGGGATATAGGGAGGATCGCAATAAATAACATCCCCGGCCTTTGCTTTCATCATCATGGTTTCAAAATCAAGCGAACTAAAAAGCGCCTTTTGAAACTTTTCGTAAAAATAGCCAAGTTCCTTTTCTGGGAAATAGGGCTTTCGATAACGGCCGAAAGGCACGTTAAACTCCCCGCTTGAATTGTAACGACATAAGCCGTTATAACCATGCCGGTTTAAGTAAATAAACAACATGGCTTTGGTATATCGATCTTTCTCCTGATTAAAACGTTCCCTAATCTCATAATATTTTGCCGAAGTGTTGGTCTCGGATGTGAAATAATGTTTGCAAGAGGAAATAAAAGAGAGGCCCTCTCTTTGTAAGATTTGATAAACGCTTGTCAAATCCGGGTTGATATCATTGAGCCAATATGCTTCATAATCCGTATTGATCGAAAGAGCGCAGCTCCCGGCGAAAGGTTCTAAAAGACGTTTTCCCGGCGGAAGCTTCCTTTGGATGCGTTCAACCAACCGGTATTTCCCACCGGCCCATTTGAAAAATGGTCTCATTTTGAGTGTAACATCCTCTTCTACATTGTTTACAATTGATTTTACCATAAAGCGCCCGCTAAAAACAGCTTGAAATGATCATGGAATCATCAATGTTTCATCCGACGCCACCCCAGAGATGGAATTTCTTGCTTTTTTAAGAGCATCCCCAATAAAAAAAGCACCCGAAGGTGCAATTAATCAACGGAATGTTCAAACGATAGTCCCCGTTTTTGGCAATCCTCTTGATTCATTAATTGAATATCAATATTATTGAATTCTAACTCTTGAACATGAACAACAAAACCCTTTTCTTTAATTCTATCCAGTAATATGTCCACACCTACCGGAAGTTGTTTGCGAGTTTCGGAATCATTTTCAACTTTAGAAGTTAATTTTTGAATGACGGCATGATATTTTATCATGATATTGCCCCCCTCCCCCTATTTAATGGAAATATTCACCAAAAAAGAAAAAGTTCCTCTAATTAATTTACAAATTTTTCACAAATTTTATTCATTCATTTTATATATAGATACGTCCCGTATATATCTTATGCCTTGTTGAATCCTTTTGAATTCGGTTAATTTTATGTAAAAAGGTATTTTCTCTTTAACCAACCACGTCAAAAAAACCATAGGTTTTGGCCAAATCAAAACAATGCCTTTATTGTATCCCAAACCTCCGGGATCATTTATCCAGCGGCCCGGCGGATTCTCCCGACCACTGGGAAGATT
>DNPQ01000052.1 GCA_003501335.1 Bacillota bacterium | reverse complement strand
TCGGCTAAAGCCGAGAGTTTAAATCCCCGTTGTTGAGACAATCAGACTTAGCATAAACCGCAGTTGATTGAGGGAATGATCGTGATTAGAAACGACAAAATAGACTGCCTTAAAATTAAATCTCATTTCAATTCATAAAACGCGATCGTAGTAACCATAGTTATAGCAGGAAATTTAATTTTATTACCGAAGATTAACGAAAAACATTTCCTTATAATTCTTCAATTGAATAAATTCATTTTTCATAATGGAGGTATAGTTTTGAAAAATTTATTGGTTAAACAATTGTTTCGGGAAACGCCAACTTATTTAAATCAGGAAATTTGTCTTTCGGGTTGGGTACGCACCTTGCGGGACTCCAAAACATTTGGATTTATCGAGTTAAATGATGGTTCCTTTTTTAAAAATCTCCAGGTGGTATTTGATGATTCCCTGGATAATTTTGCCCAGATCGTAAAACTTTCTGTGGGAGCATCTATTGAAGTGACTGGCATCTTGGTTGAAAGTCCAGGCGCCAAGCAGCCTTTTGAATTGAAAGCTAATAAAATTGTAATTGAGGGCACTTCCACACCCGATTATCCGTTGCAAAAGAAAAAACATTCCTTTGAGTTTTTAAGAACCATCGCCCATTTGAGACCGCGGACCAATACTTTTGCTGCCGTTTTTAGGGTTCGATCGCTGGCGGCTTTTGCTCTTCACCGTTTCTTCCAGGAACGGAATTTTGTTTACGTTCATACGCCCCTTATCACCGGCAGTGATTGTGAAGGCGCCGGAGAAATGTTCCGGGTAACGACTTTAAATATGGAAGATCTCCCCAGGACGCCCCAAGGAAAAATTGATTACAGACAAGATTTCTTTGGTAAGGAAACGAATTTGACAGTGAGCGGCCAATTAAGTGGAGAGACTTTCTGTATGGCTTTCCGGAATATTTATACTTTTGGACCGACTTTCAGAGCTGAACAATCCAATACTCCCCGACATGCGGCTGAATTTTGGATGATTGAACCGGAAATCGCCTTCGCCGAACTGGAGGATAATATGGATCTAGCGGAAGAAATGGTGAAGTACTTGATCCGTTATGTTATGGAAAATGCCCCGGAAGAGATGGAGTTCTTCAATAGCTTCATTGATAACGGTTTGCTGGACCGCTTAAATAACATTGTTAATTCGGATTTCGTCAAAATCACCTATACCGAAGCGGTTGATCTTTTATTAAAAGAAAAAGTCGCATTCGAATATCCAATTGAATGGGGAAAAGACTTACAAACCGAACATGAACGATACTTAACCGAAAAAATATATAAAAAACCGGTATTTGTGATTGACTACCCCAAAGAGATTAAAGCATTTTATATGCGTTTAAATGAAGATCAAAAAACCGTCGCTGCCATGGATTTATTAGTACCGGGCATTGGGGAAATCATCGGAGGCAGTCAACGGGAAGAGCGCCTGGAGGTCCTGGAAAGCCGAATGAGGGAATTGGGTTTATCCCAAGCCGATTATTGGTGGTATCTTGATACCCGGAAATACGGTGGGACCAAACATGCCGGCTACGGTTTGGGATTTGAGCGGATTATTATGTATCTAACGGGTATGACCAACATTCGTGATGTGATTCCCTTTCCGCGAACCACCGGCTCGGCGGAATTTTAGGCTCTTATTCCTTTACTACGGTAAGTGCCCGATATTGTCGAATTTTTTAGCATGAAGCTCCGAGTTGGGAAGGAACATTTCGGTATAGAATCCGGCGATGTCTGATCGAAAGTGGATCTGCATACTCCTTGCCGGATTCATGATTAACCGGACAAGGGCCGATAAAGGGCTACTTCAACCTGCACTCGGATAAATCCGAAGCCATGGTTGAAGTGGAAATTGATTTGAAAGAGCGTGATTAACTCGTTTAAGTCGTTAAAACAACATCATTGGGCTGAAGTGTGGAGTGTCTGGGCGGCAAGTCTTTTAACAGCACTGATGGGTGTTGTGAACATTTTATCCGCCGTTACTCCTGCGTTAACTGAGCGTTTTCGATTATTGAATGATTTTTTACCTTTGATCGTTCGCCGCAGTGGCCGTTTATCAGCAGCTTTAGCTGGGTTTGCTTTGCTATTGTTGGCCGGCAAGTTAAAACAACGCAAAAGAATCGCCTGGATACTTACGGTGATTGTTTTAATTATCTCGGCGATCAGCCATATTATTAAAGGCTTAGATTATGAAGAAGCCATTTTGGCCATATCCCTGGCTGTTTGGTTATTAACAATGTATCCCCATTTTCATGCGCATTCGGATCCGCCATCGGTGAAACAAGGTTTAAAAATCGTTTTTTTGGCCCTCCTTTTTACCCTCACTTATGGAGTAGCCGGCTTTTATTTACTGGATCGTCATTTCAGCGTCAATTTTGGTTTCTGGCAGGCTATCCAGCAGACAATTATTATGTTTGCAGAATTTTATGATCCCGGTTTACAGCCGGTTACCGGTTTTGGCCGCTATTTCGCCGATTCGATTTATGTTGTCGGCGCTTCGACCATGGGCTATGCTTTACTGATGCTGGTACGCCCGGTTTTCATTGATCATCCGGTTGATGAAACCATGCGTGAAAGAGCCCGGCAAATTGTAGAATCATATGGAAAAACTCCCTTGGCGCGTTATACCCTTTTTGATGATAAACTTTACTTTTTCAGCACACAGGGGACAGTCATCGCTTATGTGGTTAAAGGGCGGATCGCCTTGGCACTCGGCGATCCTATCGGGCCTCCTGCGGATTGCCTGAATGCCATCGGTGAGTTTGACCGGTATTGTAAAATCAATGACTGGCAACCGGCATTCTATCAGACACTGCCTGACAATCTAAAACTCTTTCAATCGGTTGGCTATAATACACTGGGTATCGGCCAGGAGGCAATTGTAAGTTTAAGTAAATTCACCTTGGAAGGTAAGGCCGGAAAAGCCTTACGGACTCCCATCAACCGTTTAACCCGTGTCGGTTATCATGCCGAAATGCACGATCCACCCCTTGATGATGACCTGATGAATCAACTAAAGCTGATCAGTGATGAATGGCTGACCACCATGAAAAACACTGAAAAACGTTTTTCATTGGGCTGGTTTGATGAAGACTATATTCGCCAAAGCCTGGTGATGACGATTACTGGTACCGATGGTAATCATATCGCATTTTCTAATATTTTTCCGGAATACCAAAAAAAAGAAGTCACCATCGACTTAATGCGGAAACAGCAATATGCAGAGCCAGGTACCATGGAGTATATGTTTGTATCTTTGTTTCAATGGGCCAAAGATCATGGGTATGAAACTTTCAACCTTGGTTTATCAGCCCTTGCCGGAGTCGGCACGAGGCCCCAAGACCCCATTGTAGAAAAGGCCATATTTTATGTTTACGAACATTTGAATCAATTTTATAATTTTAAAGGCTTGCATTCCTTTAAAACTAAATTTCAGCCCACCTGGGAATCCCGCTATCTTATTTACCCTGGTCCGACCAGCCTGCCCTCAATTATCACCGCGCTCATTAAAGCTGATTCCGGGGATGATTTTTTCCGTAAAATCATCATCAGCAAAAATAAGAAATAAGAATCAGAAAAAATAATGTATAATATAAGTAGAGAATTGTTTTGATAATTGATTGGTAATTTCTTGATGCCATTGAATAGATTGGAATCAAGGAGGGGACAAACATGATAACATTTTATGTTATCAAGGAATTGCTCACCAATATGAGTATCATTATCATGATCGCCTATCTTTTATCGAAAACGACGATTTTTAAAAATCTGGTCACCGGAAGAAATAATCATTTCATTCAAAAACTCTTCTTAATCCTGATCTTCGCGCTCATCGGTATTTTTGCCACCTATGTGGGAATCCCCGTGAAAGGCGCTATTGCCAATTCCAGGATCATCGGCGTGATGGTTGGGGGCATATATGGGGGACCTTTGGTAGGTATTGGAGCTGGGCTCATAGCCGGTTTCCATCGCTGGGCTATTGACATTCACGGATTTACCGCTGGGGCCTGTGCAGTTTCAACCGTCGTTGAAGGCGCTATCGGTGGACTTGCAACGAGATTTTTAAAAAATCGTCCTCATGCCTGGGTTCATGCCTTCATAGCAGCCATGTTTGCTGAATTGTTGCAGATGGCGATTATTCTCACCATGGCTAAACCCTTTGTCCATGCCCTTGAATTAGTCAAAATTATCTGGGTGCCTATGGTTCTGCTTAATCCGATCGGAGTTGCTTTCTTTATTGGATTTATCGATGGAATTTATAAAGAACAGGAAAACGAAGCCGCCCTGCAAACTAAACTGGCGCTGGATATTACGGATCGCTGCCTGAATTATTTGCAAAAAGGGCTCACCAACAAAGAGAACATTGAACAAGTAGCTCAAGTGATTTTGGATATGTCTGGAGTTTCGGCGGTTTCCATCACAGACCGTCAACAGATTTTAGCCCACAAGGGTGTCGGTTCGGATCATCATCAGGGGAATCTTTCCATTCGACCGGATGTATTTCAAAAAGCGATTGGAAATGGAGAAATCATTGTAGTCAATGAACAGGCGGAAATCGGCTGTTGCCATCGGGGATGTAAATTAAGATCGGCCGTGATCGCACCCTTATGGAAAAATGCAGAAATCATCGGCACCATTCAAATATATCTGGCACGGGAAAACGGGATTTCTAATGTGCACATTTCGCTGGCACGGGGGCTGGCCCGTATTTTTTCCACCCAGTTGGAACTGGCCGATATTGAATACCAAAAGAAATTATGCCATCGAGCCGAATTAAAAGCCTTACAATCTCAGGTTAATCCCCATTTTCTTTTTAATTCCCTCAATACCATCAGTTCTTTTTGCTTAACCAAACCGGAACGTGCCAAAAAGCTGCTCTTAAACCTGGGAACCTATTTCCGGAATACTCTGCTCCATAATGACAATTTTGTTAGCTTAGCGGATGAATTGCAACAAATCGGCGCTTATTTGGAATTGGAAAAGGCCAGATTTGAAGATAAACTTCAAATTATTATCGATATTCCCCAAGATGTCGATTGCATTCTGCCCCAGTTCATTTTACAGCCTCTGGTTGAAAATGCCATTAAGCATGGAGTTTTACCGATGGAAACCGGTGGAATCGTTTATATTAAGGCGGCGAAAGCAGCCGAAGGAACGGAAATTCAAATTGAAAACACTGGTGTCAGCATTGACGAAATGACTGTCCAAAAGTTCTGTAGCGATTCATTGCCGAAAGATTGCATCGGCTTAACCAATGTTAACCAACGTTTAAAAAGTATTTATGGCCCGCAGTATGGTCTTACCATAAAGATTAGGCAAAACGGGGGCACAATCGTCTCTTTTACAATTCCCGAGAGGGTGGAAGGTGATTTTGCCAATGAATACAATACTGGTAGTCGATGATGAAACACCTGCCCGAAAAGAATTACGCTATCTCATTGAAAATACCGCTGCCATGTCGGAGATCATCGAGGCCAGAAGCGGTCACGAGGCTATGAAACTTTTTCACACCCGCCCTGTGGGTGTGGCATTTATTGACATCAATCTGGGAGATATGAACGGGATAATCCTCGCTAAAGAGGCCCTGAAAATGGACGAGAAGCTAAAAATCGTATTTTCTACCGCCTATGACACGTATGCCGTCAAAGCCTTTGAGTTGGATGCGGTCGATTATATTATGAAGCCCTATGAGCAGCAGCGGGTGGCAATGGCTTTGCTGCGGGCCGGGTTTGACACCAACCAAGATACCGATGATTCCAAGGAAGTTTCCACCGATTTAAACTGGATGGCGGAAAAGTTAAAAAAGTTATCCCTTTGGAAAGGCGATCGGGTGATCCTGATTGATATTGATGATATTGTATTCCTGGCGATGGAGGATAGAAATTGCCGCATTTGCACTTTAAACGATGAGTTCATTTCCCACCAAACCCTGGGATATTTTCAACAAAAGTTCAGAAAGAATAATTTTTACCGGGCCAATCGGAGTTATTTGGTAAACTTGGATCATATTGTAGAAATTCAGCCATGGTTTAATAATTCCTACAGCATCAAAGTAAAAAATTATCCCCAGGAACAGATCATTATCAGCCGGAATACTATCAAGGATTTTCGAATGCTGCTGGATTTTTAACAAAATTGAAACATCAAATTTAACAGAACAGGCATTTTTTTTTACATTTTAGCGTGAAATCTTCTCGATGCAAACCAACGAAGACTACAATCAAAGAAAAAAGGGGGGAATTGCATGCTATTATTTTTTATTTCGGTTGCTATATTAATTGTTGGTTATTTTACTTACGGCTTACTGATGGAAAAACTTTTTAAGCCCGACAGCAACCGACTTACGCCGGCCAATGCCATGACGGATGGAGTGGACTATGTGCCGATGGATTGGAAAAATATTTTTCTGATCCAATTGCTGAATATCGCCGGTTTAGGTCCGATATTCGGCGCTATTGCCGGTGCATTATGGGGGCCGGTGGCTTTTTTGTGGATTGTTTTCGGCTGTATTTTTGCCGGCGGAGTTCATGATTATTTAACCGGAATGCTTTCGGTGCGCAATAACGGCGCCAGTATTTCTGAAATTGCCGGTATTTATCTGGGTCCGGTCATGAAAAACGTGATGCGGGTTTTTTCGGTGATCTTGCTGATTTTAGTCGGTACGGTATTTATGACCGGGCCGGCCAAGTTACTGGCCAGCCTGACTCCGAAAGCTCTTGACTTCAATTTCTGGCTCATCGTGGTATTAATCTACTATTTCCTGGCGACCATGCTTCCGATCGACAAACTGATCGGCCGGATTTATCCTGTTTTCGGATTGATTTTAATCATCATGGGGGTTGGAATTACCGGCGGCTTGGTTTTTAAAGGGTATCAACTGCCTCCTTTGACTTTTACAAACGTACATCCTCAGGGATTGCCGATTTGGTCTTTGTTGTTTGTTACCATTGCTTGCGGCGCGATCAGCGGTTTCCATGCTACCCAGTCTCCCCTGATGGCTCGTTGTATCAAGAACGAACGATATGGACGCCGGATATTTTATGGAGCCATGGTGGCTGAAGGAATTATCGCTTTGATTTGGGCTGCGGCGGGAATCGCCTTTTTCCACGGCACCCCTGGTTTGGCAGCGGCCATGAAAGAAGGAGGCCCCGGTGGGGTTGTTCATACCGTTTCGGTTTCACTTCTGGGTACTGTCGGCGGTATTTTAGCGATTCTGGGTGTAATCGTCTGTCCGATTACATCAGGTGATACCGCATTCCGCAGCGCCAGACTGACCATTGCCGACTGGCTTAACACGAGTCAGAAACCAATTCTTAAACGTCTTTATATCGCTATTCCACTGTTTGTAGTTGGCGGGACACTTTCCCAATTAAATTTCGATATTATCTGGAGATATTTCGCTTGGTCCAACCAGACCCTGGCGATGATCGCCCTCTGGGTGGGCGCAGTTTACCTGGTCCGTAACAATATCTCTCACTGGGTCGCCACTATTCCAGCGACTTTTATGACTGCCGTATCGATTACTTACATTTTGCAGGCTCCGGAAGGATTCCATTTGCCGATCACCATTGCCGACCCGGCCGGAATCGTTGGCGCAGTTGCTTTGTTCGCGGTGTTTATCGGAGTTGTATTTAAACGGAATATTGGAAAACCCGTTGATATCCATAGCAGCCAGAGCATGTAGGAGATCATAAAAAGGAAGAAATCCCGGAATTCAAAATCTGTTTGACATTCATTCATTGTGTGCCTTGGCTCGATTGCAGCACTAATTGTTTTGCTGCAACCGAGCCAAGGCACATTTTTTTATCATGAGGAAATTAGGAAAAAGAAGGAAATTGTACTTTGAATATAGAAAATAAAATTAATTTTGGAATTGAGCTAGATTTGTTATTGTAAATGGTTTATTTTAAAGGAATTTTATAGGAGATTGGATTACAATTTGTATTATAAAATATGACTACCAGAGTCCGGCCGACATGGAGGTAAATATACCCGGCTCAGTCCGGTACATAGCACAGGATTACTGCTTTGAGCATGTTAATAATCAAAGGAGAACTGACATGGGGCAAGTATTATGTTTTTTGTATAATAATATGGCTGACTTTGAGATGTCGCTT
>DNPQ01000355.1 GCA_003501335.1 Bacillota bacterium | reverse complement strand
CGTTTTTGCTGATGATAAGCCTGAATTTGTTTTAAGCTCCGTTCATCTGGATGTAAATGACGGAGGAAAACTGGTTCCTGAAATAGCAGTCAATAGCGATGGAACTTGGCGAAAGGCAACTTTGAAAGACGTATGGGCCGGGCAAGAGTTTGAACTTTTTGATCAAACCAAAGATCCCATTTTACAGAGAAAAGTTATCGTCAATTCATTAAATAGCGGTTATTGTGCCGGATGTGACGCCAAGGATAACCTTATCAGAAGTGGTTATTATTGGGGTATCTATAAAGCAAAGCAGCAGTTTCGGAATGTGGGATTGGGCAAAGAGATCAAACCAAAATATTTTATGAATAAAACAGCACTTAAAATATTATCCGATAAAAAGAAGAGCATTAATGGAAGATTGCAAGATGTTATCCGGGAGGATTGGAAAAAGATTCACAGAGAATTTCCTAAATTGCGGACTTCCAATATTTTTGATTTCATGATTGGGGATATCAACGGCGATCAAAAAAATGACTATATTTTGCTTTTGAGTGATATGGAGCATGTAAAGGGAGCGGCCGTTTTTATATATTTTTCGAATGGAAGGAACTATGGGATGGTTCCCATTAATTTTTGGAAAGATGCAAGTTTTAGTACAAGCTGGCCTCGATTATTTTTTATGATGGATTTCAATGGAGATGGCACGAAGGAAATTGTAATAACGGATGCGGATAGTGATTCTAATTATCCATCGATTTACGGATGGTTTAGAGATAGCAAGACATTTAGGACTTTATATAATGGGAAAGAGCCGCTTTGTGCCTGGTAAGATTATTAAAGACAATGCCATAAAAAATGAGATATGGCGAGACTTTTAAATCGGTTTTCCGTGTATGAACTACCCTGGGCTCGGGGCGATTAACCTGAAAGCCCTGGGACTTAAATCAGTTGGAGCATTTTCCAGATGGAGAGGCTCCCGGCTTTGCTTGCTGGATGTAATATTTATCAATATTAGTAAAAGGACATTTTATCATGAAAGAAATTATCCTTGAAAAGCTTAATCAGATTGAAGACCTGGAGCAGCGGCGGATGCTGCGGGACATTATGTCCAGCGTGTTTACGGGCCTCATTGATTATCAGGAGCAGGCTAATCAAACTCTGGAAGAGCGGATTTTCAATGAGATCCCCGATGAGGGGCAAAAATCGGTTCTCTATTTTGCGGTGAGCCCCAGGGATCAGATTGATCCTATTGATGATTTCCTCTATCCGGTCTTTCCGGAAGAAGCAGCGGAGCCGCAGTTTGACCTGAAGGAGATGGCCGAAAAACTGGCCGCTCATGAAACGGTTCCCTTGTTTCCAATTTTTTTGGAATGCCCCTATCCGAAGATCTGTGAGCTGTTAAACAGCCCCCGGCTTTATCAGGGTGAGTTGGTAACCACCACCGGCAAATATCCCATTCAAATCAAACTGGAGCCTTCCCTGAAATATGCCGGGGAGATCGAACGGCTCTATCAGGTTTTCCAGCGTAACGGCATTCCCTGGAAGACTGTGAACAACCCGTATGCCAATAAATTTTTTGAAGTGGGTCTGACAGGTTTTGAGACGGCCATTGAGCCATTGGGGGACAGCGAAGTTAAAGAAATCAGCTTCGATTTGGGAGAGTTTGAACCCTATAAAAAAAGTAACGTCATCCTGTTGTGGAATATAGAGCGGCTGCTGCTCAAAACCAGCGGCTATCCGGTGCCCGCCCTGGACAATGTCAATTTCGAGCATCCGGTGGCCATCGCTAAATACGGTACGGAGCATCAGTATCTGGTGGACGAAGACGAGCAAAGCGTGAAATATATTTCCCGCAGCGCCGAAGAGCTTACCGTGGTTGCCCCTGAGCAGCGGAACGGGATGTGGCATATTCTCAAAATCACCCAACCCGGCGTGGATATGAAAAAATACCCTTTCCCGGTACTGTCCAACCAGCGAAAAACCGGTTTCATCACGGGTTTTGCGCAAAAGCAGGGAAACGTGATCCATACCAAGGGAGAGATCATCCGTCTGGTCAATGTCTTTACCGATACGGCCGACTTTGAGCTGCTGGGTATTACCATTCTGGACCGCCGGGATGGACAGTATCACACCTATGACTGCAATCATTTCATCATCGACGATATCCGGGTCGCCAATGATAAAAAGGTCCTGCGCCTGCAATTTAAAACCGCCAGGCCGGAAGACTTTCTGCGCTATGATTTACTGAGCTTTCTGGTGTCGGAGGTTCAAAGGTATTTTCCGGAGTATGACTGTGTGGGGGAACTGATATGAATTACGTTTGGGATTGGGTGATCCGGGCGGCGGAAAATGGAATGCCCCGGAAGGATCTGCGTTTTACCGTGGCCGAAGTTTATTCGCCCTATATGGAACTAAGCCCGGAAAATATTAATAATACGGATGCCGGGGCTTTGGTGGAAATGAACCCCTACTATCGCTATGATGAGATTTTCCGGGATTTATTCCAGCCAGACAATGATGAAGATCAGGAGCTCCGCAAAACTTTGTTTGATATCACGGTTCATTTTTTGGTGGATATCGACTTGCAACAGGGAATGAATAAAACCGAATATTACTACCGCTTTATATTACGGGATATCCGAAACGGCCTTTTCGGTCCGGCTGCCCGAAAGAACATCGCTTTATTCAGCCATCGCCAGCAGCAAATCATCGCTTTCAATCTTTACCGTTTGTATCACACCGGCCAGGCTTTGTACCTGCTGGAGAACACCATGAGTCATATCTTTCCGGAATCGCTGGTGTATGCCAACTATGAAGTCAAAAACGAAGTCATCTTGTTTTTGAATTACGAAAAAACCGGCCTGCTGGAGACAAAGCTGGCGGCGATCCTGGAGCTGTTTTTGCCGTTGCAGTTCCGCACCGAAATCTATTGGGCGTATCATTTCGGTATCATCGGCAATCCCGAAGCCATGCAGAACGATAAGATTGCGATGTATTAGATTCAGAGGAGGAGTACCTATGCAAACTTACCCGCAAAGCCGGATGAGAGGCAATCCCAGACGAAAATATACCCGGGAAGAACTGATGGAGATGACCGTCATTAAACTGCGGGACATCTGCTATGAGGAAAGACTGGTCAAAGGGGTTTGGCATTCTATGGACCGGGAAAGCCTGATCCGGATTATTTTAAAATACCGCAACGCTGAGAGAAGCTTCCTGATCACCGAGAACAAGGACGGCGGCTTTGGGAGAGTGGCGGAAGCCGTTAAAAAGTATCTTTTCACCAAGCTGCCGGATTACGGCAAGATCAAAATCCCCGCTAAGATCAGTCTTTATTGGGAACTGGGGCTGGACCGAAAGGACCAGTACAAGGTCACCAGCGACATCCGCCTGGATGAGACCAATGTTTTGTTGGTGAACGACCAAAACGAGCTATACGGTATTTTCAACCTGGTGAGGGATGAAAACCAAAACGAACTGTTTTATCTGGTGGCCGCCAAACATAATATCCAGGTGCGGCCATCGACAAACCGTCATTATAACCTGTTGTTTTTTAAAAAGGACGACTCCGAGTATCTGTATCAGGCCTATTACCGGGAAAAGCCGATGCCGCCCACCAACTTGTTTTATTATAAAATGCCCATCATCGATCTGGAGATCCGGGAGTTGGAGGAGACGGGTATTGTCCTGGCTATCGATTTTGGAACTTCCAATACCACCGCCGGGGTTTATTTGACCCATAACTATGTCGGCGATCCATGCTACAACGATATTCTCAATGAGCGGATCAAGCTCAATGAAATTAATTTTGTCCAATTTACCGATGGCAGCGCCCGCGATATTGCTTTGGGTTTCAAAATCAGCCGGATGACCGAAGTCCTGCCGACCATCGTTTATGTGGCCGATTGCTCGGACCCGCAACATATCAAATACTTTTTCGGTTATGAAGCCAAGAGTTTAATCAAAAAGAATGACTATACCGGCGAAGCGTCGGTATATCAAGGCATCAAACGCTGGGTCAACAATTATACCACCATGGAAGAAGTAACCGATGAACGCGGCAATATAGCCCAGGTCAAACGGGGAGACTTGATCCGAGCCTATCTGCTCTATGTGATCCAAACAGCCGAGCATCAGTTCAAGTGCAGATTTAAAAAAATCCATGTTTCCAGCCCGGTGAAATTAAAGCAACAATCCCTGGCGATGTTCCGGGAGATCCTGCCGGAGTATCAAGTGGAAACTCAGGACGCGTTGGATGAAGGACTGGCAGTGCTTTACAATACCATCGCCGACCAGATTGAAAAAAGTAAATTTAATGACGGTGAGGAATACCAAGCCTTGGTCATCGACTGCGGCGGGGGCACCACCGATTTGTCTTCCTGCCGTTTCCAGATTACCGAAGGGTTTATGTCTTATAAAATCGACCTCCATATGAATTTTGAAAACGGCGACACCAATTTCGGCGGTAATAATATTACCTACCGCATCATGCAGTTTATGAAAATCGTCCTGGCCCATTATTACCGCAACCAAAGGGATATTATCGACATCGACAGCCTGATTGCAATTCCCAATGCTGATATTTTTCGCTTTGTGGATGAAATGGGAGCCGGGAAGCTTTATGAACAATTCATCCGAAGCTACAATGAGGCGGAGGGAGTCATTCCGACCCGGTTTAAGGAATATGAGAACAAGGCCAGGGAGGACTATCAGCGGGTAAAAAACAATTACTATTTTTTGTGGGAAATCGCGGACAACATGAAAAAAGAGTTCTTTCAAAAGACCAACATTTTGCGGAACCGTTTCGATTACTCAGGCAGCGATGACCAGGACAGTGACCTGCACGTCACCGCCCTGAATAAATGGTGCCTTTCCGTCCTGGAAAACGGTTCCTTCCGTTTTGAGTACAACTTTCCGGGTATCATCTTTAATATCAAAGAAATCAACAAATTGATCAAAGGGGATATATACGATTTGGTCCGTAAGTTCCTAGAGAAGTTTTATGAAGACCGGGAGTTGCAAAATTTCTCCATAATTAAGCTCACCGGGCAATCCTGCCGGATCGACGCCTTCCGGGAAGCCCTGAAAGAGTTTGTCCCCGGTAAAAGCATTGAGTTTAAGCAAAGAAAAGAAGGGGATGAAAATACCCCTGATCTGAAATTGGCTTGTCTGCGGGGAGCGCTCCGCTATATTAATGCCAAGACCGTGGGCCAGATTGAGGCCACCATCCATAATGATATCGCGGTGATGCCTTACATGGTGAGCGCTTTGACTTACAATAAAGAAGAAAAGGTTTTATTATACAGCCGGGAAAAAGCCAACCAGTCCAAAGGGTTTATATCCCGCCCTATCGGCATTCAGGAAGTGGCCTTTTACCTGAAAAGTCATGAAGGCGTATTGCGGCGGGAATATGTTTGCCTCAATGATTTTCGGGACTATCAATCCATCACGCCGGAAGAAGTGATCGCCAAGTATCCACAGCAAATTATCCAGGAAGACACTGATACCATCCGGGACGGCGAGGCCCGTTTCTTCCTTTTCGCCCAGGATGATTGCTGGGGTTTTGACGTCCTGCCCATCGCCAGAAAAGAGGGCCGGCTTTATATCGCCAAAATGAAATACTATGCTTTTGAAGATGA
>DNPQ01000111.1 GCA_003501335.1 Bacillota bacterium | reverse complement strand
GCTATACGATGGTTTATGGGATTATTCAATTATTAAGCTTTGCCCATGGTGAAATATACATGATGGGGGCCTATGTGGCCTTACTGCTTGTATTGGTATGCAAGGTCAATGTTTTTTTGGCCATGATCTTGGCAATGGTCTGTTGTGGACTTTTAGGAATGGTTATTGAGTTTGTTGCTTATAGGCCACTCCGAAAGTCTTCTCGGCTTTCTGCCCTTATTTCGGCAATCGGAGTTTCCACGTTTTTGTCAACACTCGCTTTATTGGTTTTTGGTGCTGATGCGAAAGGATTTCCCGATAATTCTTTTCCAATGGCTCAATTTCATTTGGGAACTGTTGAGTTTTCCTCTTTGCAATTATTAATTTTCGGAGTTTCGGCTGTATTGATGCTGAGCTTAGAATTTATCGTTCAAAAAACAAAAATTGGTAAAGCGATGAGGGCCACGTCCCAGGATTATAATACTGCCGCTTTAATGGGTGTTAATATTAATTTAGTAATCGCTTTTACATTTGCAATCGGTTCTTCGTTGGCGGCAGCCGGTGGTGTATTGGTTGGTATTTATTTTAATGCTGTTTCATTTAATATGGGATTAATGGCTGGTTTAAAAGCATTTGCCGCGGCAGTCTTGGGGGGGATCGGTTCGATTCGCGGTGCCATGCTCGGAGGATTGTTTTTAGGTGTCATCGAGGTTTTCGGAGTCGCGCTAGGATATTCTTCCTATCGGGATGCAATTGCTTTTGCAATTTTGATTGTCTTTTTACTTTTTAGGCCAACCGGATTGTTCGGTCAGAAGATTCAAAAGAAGGTATAGGTAAATTAATGACTGAAATTTTGCAACAAATTGTTTCGATGATTGATCCGTATCTGCTGCAAATTTTGATTAACATCAGTATTGCGATTATTTTGGCGCTGGGTTTAAATTTGATTACCGGATTAACCGGTCAGTTATCATTAGGCCATGCGGCTTTTATGAGTATTGGCGCTTTTACCGGTGCTATACTGACGATTAAACTGGGAATGCCGTTTTTTTTAGATATCCTGGCAGCTGGATTTATGGCGGCTCTTTCCGGAATTATTATTGGATTTCCGACATTACGGCTATCCGGCGATTATTTAGCTATTGCTACATTGGGATTTGCAGAGATCATCAAAGTAGTATTTTTAAATTTAGATATTACCAATCGGGCGTTGGGCCTTTCTGTACCGCCGCCTAATAGCAATGTTCCCCTGGCAATTTATGTTTGGTTATTGGTTATTTTAGCAATTATCATAATGGCCCTTATCCATAGTTCCAGATTTGGCAGGGCCCTAAAAGCGATTCGTGAAGATGAAATCGCGGCTGAATCCATGGGCATTAATGCGACAGGGTATAAAATTGTGGCCTTTTCTGTAGGAGCTTTTTTTGCCGGGATCGGCGGTTGTTTATATGCCCATTTTATAGCCTATATTAATCCCTCGGACTTTGCCTTTTCGAAATCAATTGATATTTTGAATATGGTGGTCTTGGGAGGACTAGGAAGTATACCCGGTACGATTGTCGGAGCTTCCTTACTGACCACGGCCCCGGAGTTTTTAGGCTTTATGTCCAAGTACCGGATGCTGGTATATGGCGCTATGCTGGTTTTTTTAATGATTTTCCGTCCCAATGGTTTACTGGGTGGTTTTAGCTTTCGAAGTTTGCTCTTGAAAATGTTCGTCCCAAAGACTACTGCTCCCGGCGAGGCAGTTGCAATGCGAAAGAAGTAGGAGTTATCTTGATGACAATTTTAACATTGGATGAGGTAACAATTCGTTTCGGCGGATTGGTGGCAGTAAATAAAGTGAATCTAAATATCGAGAACGGCGAAATTTTGTCTTTGATAGGCCCCAATGGTGCTGGCAAAAGTACAATTTTTAATTTAATTACCGGAATTTATAAAGCCACGGAGGGAAAAATTTTTTTTAGAGGCCAAGATATTAGCAACAAAAAGCCCTACCGTATAGCTGGGTTTGGTATTGGTCGTACTTTTCAAACTATCCATCTTTTTAATGAATTGAGTGTGCTTGATAATGTATTAATTGGTGCTCATACCCAAGGAAAAATGGGATTGGGCGGGGCGTTAATCGGGTTTACACCGTGGGTGCGTCGTGAAGAAAAGAGTCTCCTTCAATTGGCAACGGATTGTTTAAAAATGGTAAATTTAGCAGAAAAGCAGCAGGAAATGGCCAAAAATCTTTCCTATGGAGAACAAAGACGCTTGGAGATTGCCAGGGCACTGGCATTGAAACCCGCTTTATTATTACTTGATGAGCCTGCAGCTGGAATGAATCCCAACGAAAAAAAAGACTTAATGCAACTTATTAATGGTATTAGCGAGCGGGGTATCACAATTTTTTTAGTAGAACACGATATGAAATTTGTGATGAGTATTTCAAACCGCGTGGTAGTCTTGGACTATGGTTCAAAAATTGCCGAAGGCACGCCGGAAGAGGTACGCAAAAACGATCGAGTGATTGAGGCTTATCTGGGAAAGGGTGCTCTTCATTGATGCTTGAAGTAAAGAATTTAATTGTAAATTATGGTGCTATCCGGGCTTTATCCGATGTTTCATTTAATGTCGAGGAAGGCGAGATTGTAGCCTTAATTGGGGCTAACGGCGCCGGTAAGACTACCATTTTGAATACAATTTCAGGACTTTTGCCAGTCGTTAAAGGGCAAGTAATCTTTAAAGAAATGGATATCACAAAAGTCTCGCCTCATCGAATTGTTAATTTAGGAATATCGCATGTACCGGAGGGACGGCGGGTTTTTCCGAGAATGAGTGTTATCGAAAATTTGGAAATGGGCGCTTTTATCCGTAAAGATAGAGCCAGGATCCGCAAAAGTATGGACGAAATATTCCGGCTTTTTCCAAGACTGGGTGAACGTAAAGAACAAATGGCGGCGACTTTAAGCGGCGGAGAGCAGCAAATGCTGGCAATGGGAAGGGCTTTAATGGCAAAGCCTTTATTAATGCTGATGGATGAACCTTCCATGGGGCTAGCCCCAATGTTAGTTACTGAAATCTTTAAAATTATCAATGATATAAATCGTTCCGGGACCACTATTTTACTTGTCGAACAAAATGCTAATATTGCATTATCTATTGCCAATCGGGCTTTTGTCATGGAAACGGGAAATATCATCATTCAAGGAAACGCCAATGAATTGGCTGTTAATCCAGCCATTCGTAAGGCCTACCTGGGAGAAGAATGAAATTTTCAAAAAATAAAATGGCGTCTTTTTGAAAGACGCCGGCATAAATTTTGAACATAAACCATTAGGGTCTGACTGGAGCTTCAGCTTTGGTCCAAGCAACCATATAAAAAGTTTGATCATTCATTTTGTAAGTATCAATCAGTAACCATCCTAATGCCACATATTTATTAGCTTCTTCTTGGGTTTTGGTTTCAACCGTTTCTTTTATGTCTTCTGCTTTAAGATCAGGCACGATGTCACATCCTTTCATAGATAGCTGATAAAC
>DNPQ01000305.1 GCA_003501335.1 Bacillota bacterium | reverse complement strand
GAAGTACCCACCGTAGCCGAATTTGGTTCCAGAATAAGTAATATTGAAAAAAGATATCCTTGGCTGGTTTGTGAAATTGATGGTCAAATCGTAGGTTATGCTTATGCTTCCCAATTTAATGAGCGTACCGCCTATGATTGGACTGTAGATGTTTCGGTGTATGTACATCCGGATTACCAACGGAAAAAAATCGCGGTTGCTCTGTATAGTTGTTTATTTGAATTATTGAAGTTGCAGGGATTTTATAGTATTTGTGCCATTATTACAGCATCCAATAAGCGAAGCCTGAATTTTCATCAAGCATTCGGCTTTAAAACGGCAGGCCATTATCAAAACATAGGCTATAAATTTGATCAATGGTTAGATGTGGAATGGCTGTCGCTAGTGATTGGGAATTTTAATAAGCCGCCTCAAAAGCCAAAGAGTATCCAGGATATTAAAGGAACTCCCGAGTTTGATTTGGCTCTGTCGAAAGCACTTGAATGGATTGAAAAGTTTTAATGGCAGTTTTTAAAAAAGTTTGATTTTTTATTCTCAATGATTTGCTTGGTAAAGGAGAAGTGGCGGTTCTTCCCGGATCATCCGGCTTTCCAGTTGATGCTGGTTAACAAATTCGATAATCTCCTCTTCGAACTTTGATGCTTCCTCTACTGAATGGGCGGCTTTTTCAATTTCCAGTAGCAGGGGCCAGCGCAGGGCCGGGTTGGAGGCCAGCATAATCTTTAAATGAAATCCTTGGGGTTCATATTCGCCGGTCAGGTTTTTTCCTGAAAATGCCATAAATTTAGGGTGCCCCAAGCGATTGAGCTCAGCTGCCACTTCTGTAGAAGTATCCATATTTTTTTTGCCGCCCAGGCGTGCCAAAATACTGCTGTTTTGAATACCTTTGGTGATGTCTTCTTCGATTTCCAATCGAATATTAACGGAATTACCTTGCTCAGGATTTTTCCATCCCAGCAGTGAACGGGACTTTCCCTGGCAGATTAGATGATTGATTCGTAAGATTTGATCGGATTGGAACAGGGTTGGCCCATAATGAATGGTGTTCCACTCGACTTCCTGATCGATATAGGGCTGAAAAATCGGCAACATATCCCAAATTTCATTCAAACTTAAAAATCGAAAGCGGGTTTCAACTTCATAAATCGGAGGAATAGGCATTGACATTCAATTTATTCTCCTTTTAGAGTTTGGATGTAAATGGTTTTTACGGTTCTTTGCTACGATTTATTATTATGCTTCAATTTATCAATGTCAAATAGTATTTTACCTTACATAAGATAAAAATTCAGAGCCGTGGAAAGAAATAATTCATAGGATATCATGGACCGGTAGATGAACGGCAAAGTCAAGCCTGAACTTATAAAAATTATTCTTCCTTAGTAGTCTAAAAATACTGGAGGAAATCGAATGATTGAATATAGTAGCTTTGAAATTGAGAATTTGGACGAGTGTACCCGGTTATTCTTAAAAGTATATTCGCGGAGGCCCTGGGATGATCGCTGGGAATCCTTCGACCAAGCTCAAAATTATCTGCTTGAATTTATTAATAACCCTGTATTTAAAGGTTTTGTCGTATTAGAAAATACAAAGATCATTGGAGTGTGTTTGGGATATCAACGTTCATGGTGGGCGGGAAAAGAGTATTATCTGAATGAATTTTATATTGATCATGAAAAACAGGGCAAAGGAATCGGCACTAATTTTATGAAGTTTATTAAGAAAAGCATAGCGAAGCAGGGTTTCAAAATGATTGTGTTGATGACCGGTAAGGGCTTTCCAGCGGAGATGTTTTACAAAAAGAATCAATTCAGGGAAAGAAAATCTCATATTTTTATGGTTTGCAACCGGTTGTAAAAAAATGATAAAATATTTAAGTGATATTTTTTTTGTAAAGTCGGATCAAATTACATAGTAGGAAGATAGGGGCAAATTTACTATGAATGAAGAGCTTGCGGCATTGCAGGAGACCTTTCAAAGGCGGGGCTTTCAAGTCGAAATATGTGAGAATATTGCCCAGGCGGCAAAAGTTGTTCATGAAATGATTGACAAGGTTACTCCGGCGCCTACCATTGGCTTTGGCAATTCGATGACCGTTAAAAGCGCCGGACTCCAAGAAAGTCTGGCCCAGGTAGCTAAGGATACTTATATTCATGCGCTGGTCGGTACTGCCGAATCAGATAAAAAGGCATTAACCGCCGACTTTTATCTGACATCAGCCAATGCCGTTTCAATGGATGGACATATTGTCAATATTGACGGAAACGGAAACCGGACAGCAGCCACCTGCTTTGGTCCTAAGCAAGTTATCTATTTAATCGGCAAAAACAAAATCACCCAAACTTTGGATGAAGCTATGCAACGTGCTAAAAAGGCTGCCGTTCTGAATGCTAAAAGGTATAACAAAAAGACCCCTTGTGCTGTGACGGGAAAGTGTGAAAATTGCCTTTCTCCGGACTGCGTATGTTCCGTAACGACAATTCACCGGAAAAAGCCGTTGGGAGTCCAGATGACCCTTATTTTTATTGATGAAGAAGCCGGACTTTAGGAAGCAATAGGGATAGTAGCACCCTATTTGTTCCGGAAAAAAGGCCATGCCTCAGTTTTAGGCAATGACCAAAAGGGGACGGGATGGAGGATGGAAATTAATTGATTCGAGAAGCTGAGGCAAGGGATAAGGATGCCATTCAATTTCTATATCAGGTTTTATGCCCCCACGCACCGGTCCGGGTCCTTTCGGAAAGAATTGAGCAGATCCGCAAGGATCCAACTAATTTTGTGTATATATATGAGGATGACGGAAAGGTTTTAGGAACGGTTTTCTTTACATTTTGCTTAAGTCCGATGTATGGTTGGCAGCCATTTGGAGTAGCGGAAAACTTTATAGTGGATGAAAGGTACCGCGGTCAAGGCATCGGCGGCTTATTAATCAATCATGTTTTTCAAATCGCCCGTGAAAATAAATGTTTTGCTGTGAAGGTATTCAGCGGCAGTTCCAGAGAAAAAGCCCATCAATTTTTTGAAAAGAACGGTTTTAATAGTGGGGATAAAAGGGCTTTTATCAAATATCTCAATCGGGAGAATTGATTATTATTTTGACCGCCGATACGAGTCTACAGTTGATTAGAGGCGAATTTTACGTAAAGAAGGTATTGCTATGAAAAAGATTGGGATGATCGGCGGGTTTGGCCCGGAATCGACCCTGGAATATTATCGCCTGATGATTGATAAATACCGTGAACTCCAAGGGGAAGAAAGTCTTCCTGAAATTTTTATTTACAGCATGGATATGTATACCATGCTCAATATGATTGGGGAGCATAGGTGGGACGAAACTGTAGAGTGGCTTTTACAAGGGATTCATGCCTTAAAGAAGGCGGGCGCTGATTTCGGAATTATTTCTGCAAATACACCCCATGTGGTATTCGATAAATTAAAAAGCTTGTCTCCGATACCCTTGATCAGTATTGTTGAAGAGACTTGCAAGAAAGTAAAGGAAAGTAAACTCCAAAAAGTTGGACTGCTTGGAACGCTGTTCACCATGAAGGCCAGTTTTTTTCAAGAGGTATTTACCAGAGATAATATTACCCTTGTCGTTCCGGAAAAACAAGAGCAAGAGTATATTCATCAGAAATTAATGACCGAGATAGAGCTGGGAAAAATATATGAGAAAACCCGCCAAGATTTGTTGGCTATCATCAAACGGATGATTACAGACGACGGGATTCAGGGTGTTGTTCTGGGATGTACGGAACTGCCGCTGATACTCACTAGATCTGAGTTTGGCATTGCATTTTTTAATACAACAAAAATTCATGTGGAGAGTGCCATCGGGTATTGTATTGAGGGTTAAAAAAAGGCGGCGTTGAGTTTGATGAGGTAACTATCTTTTTACAATTTATTGGGATTTAAGCAAAAACCAGGCCGGGTAAGCGGATTTACAAAGGCTTTTCCGGTGAAGAGTCATAGGAAAAGGCTCTAGCGTCGTGCTGCTGTATGTCTTTATAATGCAGAGCACGATGAAATTCCGGTTGAAAAGCGAGTTTTTTGGAACTGAGTCTGATGCATTGCGTCTTGCGTTGATTCAGCTAATCCATTCCCAAAACATTCTTATTGAAGGAATTACTATTAAAAATGGGCTTCAATGTACAATTCACCTTATATATTGTGAAGGAGTATTGTTTGATGAAAGAAGGTCATGATGCAGTCGCGATTGGCAGTGGGATGTCTGAAGAGTCCGCAATGTTCTTGTGCAAAATTGTACGTTTTTGGGATGGGAACGCGGCATTCGTTTGAAATCTATGTGAGGACAGGGAGGCAGCGTTGAAAATATTTGTTTTGAAGGAATTGAAATCTTGGATATGCGGAATGAGGCAATTCGGATTAATATGTATTATCAATCTTTCACAAATTTCCCCAATGCCAATATTCCACCAACATTCAAAAATATTATGATTCGCGATGTTAAAGGCAAGAATGCTGAAATAGCCGTTGAAATGAGGGGTTTACCGGAAATTCCTCTTCACAATATCGTTTTGGAAAACATTTAGTTAGCAGCTTCCCGGGGGCTGAAAAGTTATGATTGTGATCAACTCACTATGCATAAACTAAAAATGCAATCGCAAGGGAAAGAGGCGCTACATTCAATAATGTTGCCAACCTTGAAATGGAAGAATGCAGTTTCGGCAAGCAAACCAAGGAATCTCTTTTCACAGAGGAAACCATTAATCAGGTGAAAGAAGCGTAATTGGCTACAGAAGTGTGAAATGGTTTTTTTCATTTTTTTAACGCAAATAGTTGTTAAGCCACTGAAGCATCTGCAGGATATTTTAAGAATATTGGTTTTGATGTCATCAAGTTGATGATTTCCGCATACTTTAGCATTGGATGTAAAAACTAGTTCTGTCAAAAAAATAGACATGTTTTTTATTGCGAATTATATTATAATCCATAAAGAAAGGGTTCTATTACAGAAAATCTCCTTCATTTATTTATTGAAGATTTTTTGATGGATAAGGAGCTTTCTCAAAAGTAAATTGAAAGATTAAGATATGCAACACATTGAAATCAGCATATTTAAATGCAGATAAATTGAATTGCTTATTGAATTTAAACTACTTTTCGATAGCACCATTGGTTGGACGGATTTAGAGAATTCAATGAGCGATGAGTGCTATAAAAAATGGGATAGCCGTCATTCTGATTTCTGATTTTAGAAATCAATTCAATTCAATTGGAATTAAATGGATTAAAATAATCGTTGACACTGGATGGGTGTTTGTATTATAATAGTTTTTG
>DNPQ01000239.1 GCA_003501335.1 Bacillota bacterium | reverse complement strand
TGGTGGTCTCCATTCAAAATTCCAACGATTTTAACTGGACGCCTCCCTCCGGTTCCTATAGGCTTCCCAACGGAAAGGTTTTGACAGTAGGCCCCACCAATCCATCGTTTTCCTATGGCGACCAACAATACACTAACACAACCGACAGTAACGGGAATTCTATCACTACACCCCAAGCGGCTCTACTTCAATTAACCTACCTGGTTTCCACGGGCAAGGCCAAAATTCTTTCCAATCCGACCATTACCGCCTTAAACGGTTATGCAGCCAGTTTTGATGTTTCTACCAAGAGAATATATTCCATTCCGACAACCACGGTTTCCAATGGTGTCACCACCACTACGAACACCAATACAACAGTGGATTCCGGGTTGTATGTGACCATCACTCCCTGGGTGTCGGACGGCAAAATCACCATGGAGGTCAAGCCGAAAATCAGTGAATACGGAGCCATTCCCCAAAATGCGACGATTCCGGAAACCACCGAGCATTCGACGGAGACCACTGTGCGGGTGAATAATAACGAACCCGTTATCATCAGCGGCTTAAAAAGCATCCGCCAGTCAACCAGCATAGCCAAAATTCCTATTTTGGGCGATATCCCCCTACTCGGCCTTTTGTTCAAATCAAAAAGTGTGGAAGATGTTCAAGAGGAGTTTGTGATCGTCATCACGCCGAAAATCATTTATGATGATGCCGCCAATACCGAAGCAACCAATAAACTTATGAATCATTTAGATCCAAGCATCCAAGAAGAATTCAAGGATGATAACAGTCCGGCAGATACTGGTAAAAAAGGAAAAGCGAAAAAGAAATAGTTCAAAATTAAAAATTCTTAATCATACCGGGCTTTGAACCTAAGGCTATAATCCATCTAATCCCCCATAAATGTGGTGCTATTCAGGAATCAACAATTGCTTGCCGTCGTGGTGATCCCGTAGACCTGCAACCCGAAATGAAATAAAATGATGCTTCCCTGATCCTATTCAATTATTTAGGAACAAAAAGGCAATATAACAATAATATTTGATAAGCATTTTCCCAGAAAATATGATTTTCCGTGACTCAATACTCACCTTATTTATTAAGTGTACTTTCTTGGATTCGTTTTGCTGCTTTTTTACTTTCTTCTAAGCGCTTTAATTTTGTGGGTTGCCTTCGGCAAACGGTTTCACCCCATTTTGCCTTTTTTATTACCATAACTTTTTTGTCGTTAGTTATCATCATACATCTCCCCCCATTACATTCCTATATATCCCTAAAAACAGTAAATAGTTTTTTGCAATTTTTTTGGGCAATTGTTGAAGATGTTGGCAATCTAATATATCATGATGTCAAAGGATGATTTTATGACATTAGGAGAAAGACTCAAACAGCTAAGAAAAGAAAACAGCTTAACGCAGGAACAATTTGCTAAAAAACTGGGCGCAACTCGTGGCGCATTATCTAACTGGGAAATTGATAATTCTACCCCAGACAACGACATGCTTATAAAAATTGCTGATTTTTTCGATGTTACTACCGACTACTTACTAGGTAAAAATAAAGATGTTAATCCATTAGAAAAATTTATAAGTGATTATAAAATTTTATCTAAAGAAGATAAAAAGGAAGCAATTAAACGGTTAGTAGACCAGGCTTTAGAAATGGATAAAAAATAATGGCACTGTTCAATAAAGTGCCGCCTACAAAAACTATAACTGCTATGATTAAAGCGGCCCGAAGAGGAGTCGCTTTTTAATTATTAGGAGGAATTCGATTTGATTAATTCTTTAAATAACAAAAAACTAGGGATAAAATGGCTTAATTTTTATATCAATTTTATTATGCCAATATCTATAGTATCGTTAATGCGTTTTTTAGTTGCATTAACTAATAATACAAATTCTCATTTCTATCAAGTTTTTGCCACATTTTTATTAATAATATTATCCTCTATAACACTTTTAGGATTATAGGATTATATGAAAGGAAATTTTGGAGTTGGATATTAAATATTATATTATTTATTTTAAGCCCCATACATTTCTCTATGTTTTTGCAATCAAGTATTGTGCTTATTGATACAATATGGTTCATAATAAATTTGATACATTTTATGAAAAGAAAATCTTTATTTATATAATTATATATAAATTAAAATAACGGAGGATAGGAAAATGAAAAAAATTTATTTAGTATTAATTTTATGCTTAGGATTATTTATAACAGGTTGTTCCAGCACTCGATTAACTTCCTATATTGACCCGGATTTTAAAAATGTAACTTATAACAAATTAATGATTTTTGCAGATACCAATAATATTGAATCAAGAACGAAATTTGAAAGAATCATCGTTTCTCAATTTGCGGATAAATCTATCAATGCTGTGTCTTCACTTGATATTTTCCCACCCACGCGTGAAATTGATTCAAAAGAAATACCGAATATTTTAGCACAAAATGGAATTGATGGAACTCTTCGATTTAGGGAAACAAATTTTAAAACGGGATCAACATATATACCAGGCCAAACTTATTCCAATACATATGGAAATATAATCGGAAATAGCGTTTACACTAACACTAGTTCTTATACAACTCCAGGTTATAATATCAATAATGTAAATGCGACATATGAAGTAAAAATAATAGACGCAAAAACCGAAAAAACAGCTTGGATTGCTACTGCTAATACCAATGGGGAAAGTGTTAGTGGCTTAGAAGAATTAGCTCGTTCCTTTGGAAATGGATTAATAGAAAAACTTCAAGTTGATAATATGATTCCTACTTATAAAAAATAACCCCTTACGGGGTGGAAGGGCTATTGATTAGGTGATAACATGAAGGGCAGCAAAAGGCCACAGGGGAAAGACTCGTGGGAAATAAGAATCTCTATGGGGAAAGATCCTATAACCGATAAATATCCCCCATACCGTGAAACCTTTCACGGTACAGATGCCGAATGTGATAGTAGAATAGAAATAATCCTTGCCGAATTTACATTATATGGTGCCCCGGATCAAAACAATATGACCGTATCTCAGTTCCTCGATTATTGGTACAAAGAATATGTAATTCCTGAATTGAAAATCGCTACTCAGACATGGTACAAGCAGTTAATCGATACACATATAAAGCCGTACATAGGTAAAATAAAACTTAGTGATTTGACCTCTTTACACATTCAACAATTTTACAATAAGCGCCGGCCGGTTATCGGAAATTATAATACCAAGGACATTCATATTTGCTTAAGCAGTGCCTTCAACCGGGGCTATAAATGGAGAATGCTTAAAAACAAATTCATGGACCAGGTTGAACCTATTCCCAGGAAAGAACGCAAAATGATGCGTCAAACCGCTTCCAAAATTGTATGGACTGTTGACCAAGCGATAGCCTTTTTAAATTATGCCCGGATGAATTGGGGAAGGCAGTATTATATCTATTTTATCGCCCTTACAACTGGATTGCGGCTAGGTGAAAATGTCGGCCTTAAATGGGACAGAATTGGCCTAAAAAAGCGGGAAATTTACGTTGACCATCAAGTACAAAGTATCGACGGCCAGTATGTAGAAAATGTAAAAGGTGGTTTAGGAGGCATCTATATATTTGACCTTCTGTTGAAGGAGCTTCAAGAGTATAAAACTATGCAAGAAGTGGAAAAGGCTGCTCATCCCCGCGAATATAGCAAAGAAGGGTGGGTCCATGCCAATGAATTAGGGAATTTGCTTATGAAACCTTTATCTGTTAGCCATAGATTCCCGAAAGACTTGGACAAATTTAACCAATTTCGGAGAAAAAATAATCTACCTGAGAACCCTGTGATCACTTTTCATGATTTGCGTCATTCGTGTGCTACCTTGCTTCATGAACATTTTAAAGTACCATTAGAGATAGTATGTGAAATTCTCAGGCAAAGCGATCCGTCATTTACGAGGAGCCAATATACTCACCCAACAGTAAGTATTCAAAAAGAGGCTTTAAACAACTTTAATAATCTATTTGACGCTGCTAAATGAATTTTTGTTTTATATAACCAGCATCAAATAAGGATTATGGGGGAAATAAAAAAGTCCGCTTTCGCGAACTGTTGATTTTATTGGTGGCCCTGGCGTGAATCGAAC
>DNPQ01000061.1 GCA_003501335.1 Bacillota bacterium | reverse complement strand
GTTTTATTTGGAAAGGAATTCGAATTTGGTGGAATAAAGCGACCCAACGTCCCTTAAGACCCTATGCCATTAAAACTTGCTTTGTGCCCAATATTACCCATCAGAATATCTTAATTATGCGCAAGGAAAAACGAAAAAAATAAGGCAATTGTAACCAAGTTCAAGAAAATACAGGCACTTGGAATTTCTATAACTTCATGCTATAATAGATTCAACATCAAGACCGCCACTATCATGAATAAAATATTGTGAGGTGGGTTTAATGGTCTATAAATTGACACATGATGAAGTATTAAAAATTTGCGGTAGCTGTATAAAATTTAGTAAAGACCGTGAGCAGTGTCAAAATGATGGGGATCCAAAGGCACTTAAAGAATTGCACCGTTGTAAAAAATGGGATGAACATTTTGGGTCCGCTTGCATTTTTCAAGGCTAATGAAGTATAATATTGATTGCACAATGGGCCTGTGGCTCAGATGGGAGAGCGCTGCGTTCGCATCGCAGAGGTCAGGGGTTCGATTCCCCTCAGGTCCACCAAGACATGATTTTCCATGGAGGATAATGAGAATGACATTAATTAAAACAATTGTTCAAGGCAAATTAGCTTCAACTGTTACCACCGGAGGCTGCGGGGCTTGCAAAAATTCTTGTCAATCTGCCTGCAAGACATCTTGCACGGTTGGTAATCAAGTTTGTCAGAAGTAACTTTTTTATAGGTACATAATACGTCCTTCTTCATTCCATAGATGGATGAAACGGAATTTCTATGGGCGTATGGCAAGGGAAAATTAATGTTTAAAAGGATGAGCCATGAATTCATGGCTTTTCTTTATGTAATTTATTTTTAGGTTAGGAGTTGTTATTTTGGCGAATTGGCATTCCTTCAAAGCATTAGGCAGATATTTTTTATTTGATGTGCCCAGTAATTCGTTTTTTCAAATTGATGAAGTTGTTTATCGCTATTTAAATAAGATTGCAATTCCGGAATCAATGCGAAACCAGGTTGAATCGGAATTGGCGGAACTCCGTAAAATGGGTTATTTACAGGAAGAAAAGGAAGAAGTTCCTCATTTTGTTAAGGAACCCTTATTAAAAGCTTTATGTTTACATGCTTCCCATGATTGTAACCTGCGCTGTAAATACTGCTTTGCCGGGACGGGGCCTTTCGGCGGTGATCGCGAGAATATGTCCTTCGATACAGGGCGGCAGGCCATTGATTTGTTATTAAGGGAATCAGGCTCTCGCCGCCAGTTAGAGGTTGACTTTTTTGGCGGAGAGCCCTTGCTCAATTTGGAAGTCGTTAAGCAGCTTGTTACTTATGGTAAAGGGGCTGCAGAAAAGGCTGACAAGATCATTCATTTTACATTGACCACCAATGGTATCCTCCTAAACCAGGAAGCCCGTCAGTTTTTAAATGAAGAGCAGATTGCGTTGGTTCTCTCATTAGATGGTCGGCCATCGGTCAATGACCGCATGAGGGGTAACGGCACTTACCAAAGGATTGTTCCCAATATTTTGGAAACCGTAAAGGCCCGTGGCGGTCAAAATTACTATTTACGGGGGACCTATACTGCAAGAAACTTGGATTTTACGGAAGATATTAAACATTTATATGATCTCGGCCTGCGTGAGTTATCTCTGGAACCGGTGGTAGAAAAGGATGCAGACTACCGATTGACTGAGGACCTAATGGAACGGATCGAGCAGGAATATGATAAACTGGCCCAATTTTATTTGGAGAAAAAGCAAATGGGCCAAGGTTTTATATTTTTCCATTTTGAAATTAGCTTGGAGCATGGGCCTTGTTTGCCCAAGCGTCTTACCGGCTGCGGAGCCGGATTTGATTATTTTGCGGTTACCCCCAAAGGTGATCTTTACCCTTGCCATCAATTTGTGGGCCGGGATGGTTTTAAAATGGGGACAGTTAGCGAAGGCATAACCAATCAAAAGCTCAGGGAGGAATTTGGCGCCACCACGCTATATCAAAAAGAGGGCTGTGCTGATTGCTGGGCTCGCTTTTATTGCAGCGGCGGGTGTCATGCCAATGCCCAATTACTGAACGGTTCCATTTATAAACCGGATCCCATCGGCTGCCGTCTACAGCGTAAACGGCTGGAATGCGCCTTGGCGCTAAAGGGGATTGAAATGGAAGAAAAGCAATCGGTTGTTGGGAATTAATTGGCGGGTCATCGGTTTATACTAAATAACAGCAATTTGATGCTAATTCAACTATTGAAGTTGATTTGATAGTATGGAGAGTACAATAAAGGATTGATGAATCTGAAAGATATACATCAGGTTGTTCCGATTACAGTTGGACAAAAAATCGAAATTTGGATTGAGAATTACGGTCATGAAGGAGAAGGAGTAGGCCGTTATCAAGGCTTTACAGTTTTTACTCCCGAAGTCCTAAAAGAAGAACTGGTTTTAGTTGCGATCACCGAGGTCAAAAAAAATTTTGGCCGTGGCGTGGCTCTAAAGATCTTGGAACCGGCTCCGGAAAGAATTACACCGCTGTGCCAATCTGCCAGAGACTGCGGTGGCTGTCAATTGCAGCACCTTTCCTATCCGGAACAGTTGAAATTAAAAGAGCAGCGCGTAACGGACGCAGTGGAACGGATTGGCGGATTAGAGGGAGTAACGGTTCATCCGGTGTTGGGTATGGAGGAGCCTTGGCATTACCGCAATAAGGTACAGTATCCGCTAGGAATGGATAACAACGGCGTGGTAATGGGATTTTACCGTAAAGGGACTCACCAGATCGTGCCTTTGCAAGAATGTTTACTCCAGACGGAACTTACCAATCAAATAGCCCGCAAGATTTGCGAGCTATTAACTCAGCATCATATTCCGGTTTATAATGAACAGAGCCATTCGGGTTTGTTACGGCATGTGTTAATCAAACAGAGCTCCCGCACAGCCGAGATAATGGTGGCTTTGGTTACGAAAGATGATAATTTTTTAGCCGCCCCTAAAATCGCCCAAGAGTTGGCTGATGTTTTTCCGGAAATCAAAAGTATCGTGCAGAATATCAATACAGTACCGGGCAATGTTATCCTGGGGCCCTATTCTAAAGTCATATGGGGAAGGGATACAATTACCGAACAGCTCGGCAACTTTCAATTTAGGATTTCCGCCGCCTCGTTTTTTCAGGTTAATCCGGTTCAAACTGAAGTGTTGTACCGTAAAGTGGTTGAGTATGCCGGACTTGAGGGAAAAGAGACTGTCTTGGACGCTTATTGCGGGGTGGGAAGTCTGACCCTTTTTTTGGCAGAGCGGGCCAAAAAGGTATATGGAATTGAAGTGATTGCTGAAGCTATTCAAAACGCCACTGAAAATGCTACCTTGAATGCAGTTAAAAATGTCCAGTTCGTAGTGGGTGCTACGGAAAAAGTTTTACCGCAACTGGTTAAAGAGGGAATGGCTTTCCGGGTGGGAGTTGTTGATCCGCCCCGCTCCGGTTGCGAGGAAACTGTATTACAAAGTTTGGCTGAAAATAAAGTAAAACGTATTGTTTATGTGAGCTGTAATCCTAGCACCTTGGCCCGGGATCTTAAAATATTGGACCCTTTGGGATACAAGGTGGCTGAGATACAGCCGGTGGATATGTTTCCCCAGACTTATCATGTGGAGTGTGTGGCGTTGATAGAACGGAAAAGTTGATGGATGGATGTCTCTCTCTTGTGTAGCCCGGAGGTTAAGGTTAACTGTCTGCAAAAAGGCAGCTATTACTGTATCTTCACCATACAATAATAGCTGCCTTTTTGCTATACACTCTTTTACTTTGCGCGGGTGTTTTTTTGCGTAAAATATTATTGCTTATTTTGACATTTTATTGTGCTATCTCCATAATATATTCACATTTTCGTACGATATTCAGTTTGGGCACTTAGGTAATCGTCACCCCATTCACGTATACGGCTCAGTACTGGCATAAAACTTTTACCAAATACAGTCAATGAATATTCCACTTTAGGCGGAATTTCCTTATAGATTTCTCGGTGTATCAACAAATCCTGTTCTAATTCCCGCAACTGCCGGGTAAGTATTCCCTGTGAAATTTCAGGCAACAGCCTTTGTAATTGATTAAATCGTTTAGTTCCCTGACCCAACTGCCATAGTATCGTCAGCTTCCATTTACCGGAAATAATATTTTGCACAGCTAACACAGAACAATTTCCGTCCTGATAAACCGGTTTTGCCATATTCAATCATCCTTCTAAAATAAGAATAGTACTATTTTTGTTAGTATATAATAAAAATATGCGTACTTGCAACCCCAAATCTACAATGCTACACTTTTATCAAAAGTCCACAAATCGTTGTCTAAAAAGTAAAAAGACCGATAGCGACTAAAAAAATAGGCAGGAGGAGATTAAATGTTCAAGTATGCTAAAAAGTTAATATGTATATGTATCAACTTGGTATTGCTCTTCAGTATAAATTCCGCGATGGCTGCAGAGGTATCCGGAAATATTACGGTTTCAGGTGAGCAGCTCAAAGTAATTTACAATCAGGGCACTCATTTGGAAGGTCCCGCAGCCGCTCTAGACGGTAAATTATACTTTTGTGATTTGACGCCTTCTGGTTCATCAAAGGGCACTGTATACGGAGGACATATTTTACAATATGATCCGGCAACAGGTAATACTATTGTATTTCGATCCCCTAGTGGACAAGCTGATGGACTATCTTTTGACTTAAAGGGAAGATTACTCGCCGCAGAATCAGCTGATAATGGTGGCCGGCGCATAACAGCGACAGATATGGCGACGGGGCAAGCCTCTATTTTGGTAAATCGCGTAAACGGACATCCGTTCAACTCACCTAATGATCTTACGATTGATGCCAAGGGAAGAATATATTTTACTGACCCCAGATATTTTGGTTCGGAATCAATGGAACAGCCTGTGCAAGGAGTATATAGAATTGATTCTGATGGAACGGTAAAATTAATTATAGCAAATGCTGGAAAGCCTAATGGTATTGCGATTTCACCAGACCAAAAAACTTTATATGTAGGTTCTAACGATAATGGATTATTCGATCAAACAACTGCAACCTCCGGACTGGAAGCTCGCAGAGGGTTGGATGGTATTTTGGCATATGATTTGAAGGAAGATGGAACTGTAAAATTAAGGAAAATGATTGTGCAGGAACCTGATTTTAGACCAGATGGTATGCGGACTGATTCAAACGGAAATATTTTTGTCGCGAACTTCTCCTTAAAACGGCCCGGGATTCTTGTATTTTCCCCAAATGGCACAGAACTTGGCATTATTCCAACACCAGAACTAGTTACAAATTGTGAATTTGGAACCGGAAAAGATAGTAATGTTTTATATATAACAGGACTCAAATCTCTTTACAAAATTACTACTACCCATTACGGCTGCAAAAAATTTCATGAATAGAATTTTAAGTCCGTATGGCAAGAATCGGGCGATGGTAAGGAATGAAAATATTTAAATCCAGTCAGTAATGAAGTATGCAAAATCATAAAAACTTCAAATAAACAAAGTACCTTTCCGAATTTTGGAAGGGTATTTCGTTTAAATTGCTTGTAATGATAAAATGATATCTAGGTATTTAGTGCTTGGGACCTGATTCGTTCAACTCTGGAATTGATGCAGGAAAAAAATTTCCCGGTTATTCCCGGTTGCGTACCTTCGTTGATTGGTGATGATACGGAAGCTGTAGTGAAAGAATTTAGCGGGCAGGCACCGGTTATCCATGTGAAGATGGCCGGATTTTTGAGAAATTTTTATTTGGGTCAAGTTTTTGCTGCATTGTCACTCAAAATATTTCGAAATTTGACGGTTGCAGGTTTGCTTCCTGTTTTGGATCCGTTATTTGTGGCGCAGCACTTTTTCAATCTGGCCGAGATAAATTCGATGGAATGTTATAGAATCTTTATAATATTCTTTGAACAACTGCTGGGAATCAAAGTTATCCTTTACTACATCCGTATGATAAACTTTCCTGCATACAAAAACTGTTTTTGCCTCTTCAAAAAGAACCGTGTTTTCAAATGGAAGGGGATGGAGTCCGGACTCAGCCACTTTATCACAGTTATTGCCATGCATTCTACCACAAATCTGTAAGGCTGGATGCTGAGGAACATCAAAAAAAGATACCGTAAAATAATCGTTGTCCGCTAGAAATTGATAGGAATACCGGTCGGGGTGCACATATACCTGCATCATTGGTTTAAGAAAAAATTTTCCGCACATAACACCAGTAATCGTCATCATATTGAATTTTTCTTTTGTTCCAGCGGTTAGAAGCGCCCAGTCATCTACTTTCGTAAAGGGATTAAAATCAAACTCCCCAAAATTTATTTCCTCAAAATTCACAAAAATTCCTCCTTGTCATGAATCGATCAAATTCGGATTGCTGCTGATGAGAAGAAACGGTATCTTTCCATTCTCACCTGTTTTTTAATAGTATCTTTTAAATAGAATTCAACCTGCTCAGGCTGAATCTTGCTACCTTTAGCCTAGTTTTTCCATATTGCGCATGTTCCAAATGATCCACTCCATTTCTTTTTGGGACGATAAAGTTAGTATACAACTTAGAGTTGACTTTAAGTCAAGCGGAAATAACAAAATTGATCATCACAATGGTTTTTTAATATGACAGCCAGTCGTCTAGTTAATCATAATATGATGACAATATTGAAATATAATTTCACAAAACGGATCATCGATATTTATAGAAAGAAAAGAGAGCAAATGAAAGATATGAACTTTAGCGAAGCGGTTGAACGTTCCGTTCAAATAAGGAAACTCTATCATCATCTGGAGCGGAGGTTTCATGGAGAAGAATGGACCATCGAAGAAGATGCGCTGGCTTTTTTAACAGATGCCGGATTGGTCGGCCGTTTGACCATGTCTAAGCAGGGGCGCTGGCTGGCAGATGGAGAAACAGATTCCGAACTGGAACACAAGCTTGGCGAATGTATATGGTGGCTGATTATTTTAGCTAAGCGCATGGATATTGATATTAGCGAAGCATTGGAAAAATTTTTATCCAAAACGGAAAACCAATTAAGGGATTCAGCCAATGAGTAATAGGAACACTAGGAAAGAATGGTTGGTGAATGAGGTAAAAGGCCATTGATAATCCGATAAAATAAGATTCCAAAAAGTTCCTTCCAAGATGCTGCTGTCGAATATTTCCCTCTCCAATTGCATAGGATGCCTGAAAAGATTGGATGTCCAATGGGAAGCCATCCCATATTACCAAAAGAAACCAGAGGGGATGGGTAATTGATTCATGAATAGAGGGATAGTCGATGAAATATTCGATGCAATCGATATTTAGAAAGGGGGTGCTTTTTATGAAGAAAATGTTCATTCTACTGGTAGTAGTGATGGTAGCCATTAGCATTATTCCCACCGCTTCATTCGCTTACGGTCATGATCGGGGATGGCGAAACCATCACCAACAGGTATGGAGAGCCCATGAAAGGGAATGGAGCCGATGTGACCACGAATGGATTGCCCACCGCGGCGATAGGCGTTGGCGGGAAGAACATATTCGAATGTGGCCTGATTGGTATCGTTGGCATCAAGAACAGGCAAGCTTTTTGAATATCAGGATGTCCTCCGGTTCAGGCAGCGGGCCCACTTTGGATATTGATTTCAGGAACTAAAGCAGTCATAAATTACAGCCCCTCTTTTTTGGCATCAGCCAAAGGAAAGAGGGTTTTTTACGTTTGCCGAAGGACGCCTATCATTAACATTGAGTTGAGCCGAAAAAAATTCATCAGTTTGATTAGTTTTAGTATTGTTAACTTAACAAAAGATTAATGATAAATTTTGCCAAATTAGCCTATACTTGTTATTGAATGATAGGAGGCCTTTTCATGAGTTATGTGATTACTTTAAAAAATAGAGAAACAGGTAAAGGGGTTCAAACAAGTTTAGATCATTTACGCCCATGGTTTGCCAAGGGGTTTGTAGTGGTTGCGGTTGAGAAAGAGGCCGAAGATAAAAAGGCCAGTTAAGGATGAATAGCCATTTTTTAAGAACCGATGAGCTTGACAAAAATTGAAGTTTATCATATTATGAATATATAAATAAATTATTCATAAATTTTGGAAGAGATGATTCTTGATGGATGTGAACCGGCGAAATGATATTATCAATGCTTTCATCAAATTATGCAGCCATAAGGGGCTCGATAATACAACTATGCAAGATGTCGCCAAAGAAGTAGGTATTAGCGTTGGTACTATTTATTTAGAATTTCGCAATAAAGATGAGTTGATTGAGGCTTTTGAAAAAGATTTGTTTCAACAGTCTGATGCCCAAATGGATCAATTTCTAAACCAGTCTGCTCCTGCCTCCAAGATCTTGCACGATTTATTAGTGGGCAATATCGAATATATCAACCGAAAAATCCGGCAAAATCAGGCTATTCAGGAATTTATGATGAATGATTTTGTGAAGCACATTAATAAAAATATCAAAGTTGGCCGTATGGAAATGGAAA
>DNPQ01000348.1 GCA_003501335.1 Bacillota bacterium | reverse complement strand
GGTGGGTATTATTTTAACCGGTATGGGCAGGGACGGGGCTAATGGTTTATTAGAAATGAAAAATGCCGGAGCCTTTACCATCGCCCAGGATGAAAATAGTTGTATAGTTTATGGAATGCCTAAAGAAGCAGTGGCGCTTGGGGCAGCGATGCGAATAGTTGCTTTAGATAATATTCCCCAGAACCTGATAGATGTGCTATAATATTTAACAACATTCATGGTATGGAGCGTGTTGAACTTGATCAACCAGCAATTAACACAGTCTTATTTTGAAAGTGCCCAAATTGTATTACGGGATATGGCATCCATTCAGATTGAAGCCGGAGGCTATTTTTATCCCGACCACAATGATATCCTATCATATGGGGTAGCCAGCATTATTACATTTATGGGTAAAATCAAGGGGCGTTTACTGATCGATATGGACCCTGAATTAGCAATCCAAATTGCCCGGAATATCAATGATGAAGAATTCTCTAATGCCAAAGAATTTATGGTGTTGACGACGATATCGGAAGTTAACAATGTCATTGCCGGGAAAGCCAATACAGGCTTAAATAATATCTTCAGCCTGGGCCTAAGACTTGCACCGCCGATTGTTTTTACCGGAAAAAAACCGATTGTTTGTATTCCCAAGATCAATTCGGAGTCGATTGATTGTTATTCAAAACATGGCCGATTCCGGATCAATGTCGCGTTTGAAGGCGGTGCTATAACAAAATGAATACAACCTATATCAATCCTTTTTTAGAAGCCCTTATTAAGGTTTTGGAGCAATTTGGGATTACCGGTGTTGAGATCGGCAATATGGAAAAAAAAGAACGGACCCAAGTAACGCTGGATGTAACGGCCATTGTCGGGCTGGTCGGGGATATCAAAGGTAATGTAGCCTATTCTTTTTCTCAAGAAACAGCTAAAAAATTAATCTCCGCGATGGCACCGGGAATGCCGGTTGACGAGTTTAATATGATGGTTCTCAGTGCCATCGGTGAATTATCCAACATGACAACCGGTAAAGCATCGATTTTATTATCGGATATTGGTGTCAATATTGATATTTCACCACCTTCAATTATTGTCGCTGAGGAGATCTATTTTATTATCAGTCCGGTGCAGAGTATTGCAATCAATATTAATACTCCGGCAGGCCGAATTGAAGTAAATATTGAGATCGAGTAAGACAAGAAAGGGATTACAGTTTTATCGAAAATAATTGCAGGTGAAAATTGGCATTCAACCAATGACCCCATAAAGATACCAGTTGCAATAACACGCTAAAGATGAGCCCAGCGGTAATACTGGCTATAAAAGAAGTGCGAAACTCTACTTGATCGGCTTCCTTTTTATACATACCTGCAACTATTCGTATCAAAATCAGAGTAATTAGGACAATACCAATGAGTGTCACTAGCAGATAAAATTGACTAATTCGTTCACAGGCTTGATAAATGGTTTGGGATATAAAGAAGATGAACGAAGAGATCACACCTTGAAATAGATTTTTAAAATAGCTCCGGGTATTGATTTTTCTCATCAGTACAGGTAATACGATTAAAAGAACAATAAAAAGTAAGGTACCGGCAGAGATACCCCAGAACATATCTTTATAAACGATGCGGTTTGCTTTCAAAATATACGCGTTGAACATTTTAAGGGGTTTATTGAAGAAGTGAACGTAATATTGCAATCCCCATAGGATTCCTACAATTATGACCAGGAGCAAAAGAATGATTAGAAATTTTTTAAATTTGGAGTTTTTGGCCATGTTGAAAAGACCTCCTAAAATTTTGTTTTTATTGCAAGAATTTAATATTCCTATCATTTATTACGGCTTTCTAAGCTAAAATCTTTAGTGCGAAATTGGACTGCGGGACTAAAATGGTTGATAATAAAAAGATAGGGTTGAATTTAGGGGCCAAGACAAATATAATAAAAGTGTTTGTTTTCGATTTATTCTACCCTCAATCGTTAATTCTAGCAGGAAGGTACACATGACTCTTCATTTATTGTGGAAGGGAATTTTAATTGGCGTTTTAATCGCCGCCCCGGTTGGGCCAATTGGCTTTCTATGTATTAAGCGTACTTTGAATGCCGGAAGGCTTCATGGCTTTGTAGCAGGTTTGGGAGCGGCTACTGCGGATACTATTTATGGGGCCGTTGCCGGATTTGGATTAACAGTTGTTTCAAATGTGCTCATTCATTATCATTATTGGTTGCGTTTGGGCGGGGGCTTATTTCTTTGCGGGCTCGGAATCATCAGCTTTTTTTCTAAACCGGCCATCGCTCCCGAGAATTTCAATGGCAAGAGTTTAATCGGAGTTTATTTTTCAACCTTTTTGCTGACTTTAGCGAACCCTTTAACAGTACTTGCCTTTACAGCTATCTTTGCCGGGCTCGGTGTAGGGCGCGGCTTGATTCGACCGGAACACCGGCAGAGCACAGGCGCAACCCAGCTGCTGATACTGGGAGTATTTTTAGGTTCTGTGGTGTGGTGGCTGTTTTTAACCATGTTGGTCGGGGGTTTTCGTTCGAAATTTGATTATCGGAAATTACTGTGGGTTAACCGGATTTCGGGGATGGTTATTTGTGGATTTGGATTGGTTGTACTATGTTTTAAATTTTAGCCGCACTGAATTGAGGTTATGATGGAAAAAACGGGTGGATTTTTGTCTTCACCCGTTTTTTGCTGTTTTCAAGTATTTGTAACATGATAGATAGGTTATGGTATCAGTTGATTAATAGGAATTATTGGTACCTTGATTTTGGTTTGGGCCGGAATCAGATGCGCCTAATAATTTACTTAAAGCAGCGGTGGCTAGCTCGATCTTGCCGTAGTCTTTGATTTTGCCAAGGTCCCGGTCAAGCATGGCCTGAGCAAAGTCCTGCGTAATGCCTAAACGACTGGAAAGGGCTTGGGACAAACGATCTTTGCTTAAGGTATCAAGATAATTCCAGTCTCGTACCATCAAACTTTCGGCTTCGGCCGGGGAGAGCCCCATGGAAATCATTTTATTGTAGAGGTCACCTTTTAAATCGTCTTTTACAGCATTCCAATCCCCCGCTACCATCGCACTGATTTCATCCTTTGTCAATTTTCCTTTGGTCATGGAGCTAACTTTTGAGAGTAAATCATTTTTGGTAACTTGACCAAAGGCTTTTAGAAATTTGACATCTCCGGAAGGCGAGGCAATAACTGTAGCGTCATCGCCGTTTAATAGAGTATCCACATCACTGGGATTATTATTACGCAATAAAATGGTATCCGGGGTGACCATGGCCAGAACCGGATCGCCGCTGGCATTTTTAACATTGACCAGTCCAGTGTCTGAGCTGATGCTGGTGATTTTCCCTTTGGAGATAGCCAGATCACCAGTAGCTTTAATCATCCAGGCTGCTTCGGCTCGAGTTACCATTTGTTCGGGATGAAATTCACTTTTGAAACTTGCTGGAAAAAGATTCAGTTTATTGATGATCTCAATATTCTGAAAAGCCCAGTTTGATTTGGGAACATCACTAAAACTAGTGGACCAGGGGTTGTATTTTTCTTCTGGTTTACCAAGCTGAATAATCCGAGTCAGCATGGTGGCCATCTGGGCTCGGCTGAGTTGTTGTTTTGGCTTGAATGTTCCATCGGGAAAAGGATGCATCACTTTATGCTGAACTGCGGAGCTGATAAAATTTTTGGCCCAATTTCCGGTAGTGTCAGAAAAATAGCCTTGATCCGATGGTTGATAGTGAAAGGTCCGGGCAATCAACTTGGCAAACTCAGCCCGGGTAATCGGTTGATCCGGTTTGAAGGAACCGTCCGGATAACCATTGATTATACCTTTATCGGCTAAGCTTTGAATGGGTTTGATAGCCCAGGTATCGCTGATGTCCGATAAAACCGGCGCAGCTTGAGACTCAGTACTGAAAAGGAAGATAAATACCAATATGATGCAAAGGATCAGATAAGATTTTCGATTGATAAAAAACATGTTACAAACTCCTTCCTTATTGTGTAATGAGATATGGACATGAAAAGTTAATTAACATAAATCATTAGAAATTGGATTCGTAACGAAGCCTGGGATCCCTTTATGCAATTGATGGCAATGTTGGAAACACTTAAAGCTATTATGGCTTTTATTATGGTTTTCCTAGAATCAAAACGAGGGAATTAAAAGATAATTACAGGTATTTTTGTGGAAAGTTTGGCGGTGAATGGCATTATTAATCATGAGCCCTGAACTTTTTGGGGAATGATACTCAATAAATTATTGCCAACAATTTAAGGACATTTTAAAATTATTTTAATAAGGTTGTCCCAATTAACCAAATATTACAGAGTTGTGGATGGTTACCAAGATAAAGAAATTCATGTCACCAATCAATGGTGATATAATTTGTAATATTCAGTAATGAACTTAAAGAGGGGGTTGACTTGTGCAAAATAATTTGGGAAGGACTGAATTTAAAGGTTTAGGATTTTATGTTCCGGAGAAAGTTCTTACCAATTTTGAGATCGAACAAATGGTAGATACTTCGGATGAGTGGATCTATACGCGTACGGGAATTAAGCAACGGCATATTGCTGCCGCGGATCAAGCTACTTCTGATTTGGCTGCCGTTGCGGCTAGAAGGGCGCTTGAAAAGTCAAGACTTTTGCCTACGGATTTGGATTTGATTATTGTGGCAACCGCAACCCCGGATACTCAAATGCCTGCCTGTGCGTGTCTGGTTCAACAGAAGATTGGCGCCAAAAATGCAGTAGCTTTTGATATTGCAGCGGCCTGCTCAGGATTTATTTATGGACTTTCTGTCGCTGACGCCTATATTAAGAGTAAAGCTTATCAAAATGTGCTTTTAATCGGAGCAGAAACTTTTTCGCGGATCATCAACTGGCATGATCGGAGTACGTGTATTCTTTTTGGGGATGGGGCCGGCGCAGCTCTACTACAGTATGGTAATGGCAGTTCGGGGATTTTTAATACCTTTTTGGGAGCCGATGGGGCCGGCGCAGAATTATTGACCATTCCGGCAGGAGGTTCCCGACTCCCAGCCGATCGGGAATCGGTTGAAAAAAGTCTGCATTTTTTACAAATGAATGGTAGAGAAGTTTATAAAGTAGCAGCAAGCGGAATGGCTAAAGCCATCCTGTCCGCTCTGGATCATGCTGGTTTCACTTTGGAAGATGTCGATTTTATTATCCCCCATCAGGCGAATGTCCGGATTATCGAATCTTTAATTCAAAAATTGAAAATAGCTCCGGAAAAAGTTTTTCTAAATCTTGCAAGATACGGGAATACTTCAGCGGCTTCAATTCCGATCGCTTTATGTGAGGCAGTGGAAGATCATAAGGTTAATAAAGGAAATCTTGTCGTTTTAGTAAGCTTCGGCGCCGGGTTGACATGGGGCGCAAGTGTAATTCGCTGGTAGACCCTAAACATTCAAAATAGAAAATTTGTATTGTATTAAATTGAAAGGTATGTTGAATGGAATGGAGTGAAGTCCTATGTCGATAGAAATCAAAAAATGCTTGCGGGTGACTCCATCCCAAAAGAATTATTACAGCCGCTTTTTTTGTATATCAACAAAAGGCTATGCCAACGTATCCTTACGGGGATATCGCCGATAAAGCCGGTGTAGTTTTGAGTCAACTTAATTATTATTATAAGAACGATGGAGGTTTATTGAATTGAGGTAATCAAGATGGCGATTCACAAGTATTTGGCGGAAATTGAAGCGAACCTGTAAAAAGGAAACACTGTTCAGTAAAAAATGGCCTCTTTGAGTCAATATTTCCGGGAAATGCTTAATAAAGCCCCGGATGATTATCGGCGCTCTTTTTGGGATCACGCTGCAATCCATATTGGATCCTGAAAAGGAAGACCTTTACAGGCACATTTAATATACTTCCACAGGTATTTGAATAGGGAGATTTTAAACATATAGCTTACTTCGGTGTCCATAATTTTTAAATTTATCACGGGTCTATAAAGAAAAATTTTAAATCCAAAGTCGTGCTTTTGACCTAAAACCGCTGCTTTAGAAAAAGTGTCCCAACCCCATGTAATAAACGGTATCAAAATTTTCTGTACAACTGGCACAAATAAAAAGCGGGCCGAGAAAAGTTGGGCTGATGAGACCGACTGAGAAGTCATTTTTAAGATTTAATTCGGATAACTGGTTATAAACGCCGCCATATTCTACCCATAGGCCTAAATAGAGGTTTGGCCCCGTTGGACTATTTGTAAGGCTTTTTAAAATTCCTAGGCTTCCTAAAAGATAATTCGGGCCGGAGAATTCGTCGAACCCATAGGCTCCCAGACGGAATAATCCCCCTAATTTATATTGCTGCGGTAAAGGCACATTGTCACGATTTGCAAGACCGCCGGCGAGCAGCGCAAAGACAGAATTTTTTTGGCCTACCGGATAATGCCAAAGCAACTTATTTTCGAAAGTACCCAAAGTTTCATCACTATCGGGAGCATCAAA
>DNPQ01000451.1 GCA_003501335.1 Bacillota bacterium | reverse complement strand
CCCGCCGATTCAACGGGTTGAATTCTTTGTCCCAGGATAATGCCGTCATCTTTAACATCGAGCCAATCTTTGGGCAATTGTTTGCTATGAAACGCTAAAATATTGGTTTTCGCTTGTTGAATTGCTTGAATAAATTCAGGAGACACCAGTGCTTTTGCTTCATTGAGCTCAACTGATTTGACTCTCAAGGTCTCCTTGGTTACACTCACCTGATCAAAACGGGCCGTAAATTCGATTAAAGCTTCATCCCCCGATTTTTTGACCGCATCCATAATAGTCTTTACTTTCGAACTCAAATCGGTTTGGGATTCCCCTTGAAATTTAGCCCGCCGATTTAACAATTGCAAAACTTCATTTTTTTGTTTTAAAGTATGATATATCTTCATAATGACTCCCGAAATTTAACATTTTGCTTTAATATTACTTTAATTTACCATATCACCTTTTGAAAGTCAATCAAGGCCGGAACCGGCTCTTTAGATTGCAAACTTCAATCCTCAAAAATGAAGGCCTTGAAAATTTCAAGGCCTTCATTTTATTAAGCTCCATTTATCTAGCGACAAAATGATCGCCGATCTCGCTCGGTTGTTCCTTGATAACAGTGTCGATGATCATTCTCACAGGAAGTTTTTCCTTCAAAATTATGGACATGACCGCTGCACATATATTGCGGTTTACAAGTGCATCCGTGAAATTGATGGATATGTCCATCATTGCATGAAGTGACTCCCTCATACTCATGTTTATGACCCGGGGTATCCGGAGCTGGGGACGTCACTCCCCGGATGATGTGCCGGTGACATTTATCAACCTGTGTATAAATACAATAGGTATGTACATGAACATAAGGGGGCTGACATCTATCCTCACAATGCTTTTTTCCCATTTTAGGTCTCCTTCATAGAGATTCTAATTTAGTTTATGAATTGGGAAAAAAGTTGTTATATTCCGATTGTACAGGTTTATAATTTTTGGCTTAAGGCATCATGACTATTATCCTATTTGCCCGCCTGCGCTTTTATTATAGCCTTGATACGCGTAATCATTTGTTCTAACTCCTCGGGGCTATTGCGATTAATGGGTTCATATTGCTGATGCATATTCAGAAGCTGATCCGGCATGCCGCCATACTCGATAGTAATTGTCTCAGGATGGGTTTTGGCCAGCAAAATTTTTACTAATTCGTAATCGGCTTCGGTTAAAGCAGTATGAGTATCCCGCAGGCCTTCTTCAGGACGTTCACAAACTCCTCCCAAATGGATTTCCCGTAAACGATCCAATGGTAGTTCCTGAATGTAATCCATTACATCTCTTCGCATATGCCATGCACTACAACGGGCATGGGCAATATCAAGGAGAAATCCGCAATCACTTTCAAGGCAAATCTCCCGGATAAATTGCGGTTCGGAACCCCAGCGGAAATTTCTCCACCATGTATAATACGGAAAATTCTCCAATACCAACGGTATCTTGATCTGGGCTTTTACTTCGGAGATAGCCTTTAAAAAATGTGATTTGAGTACCTTTTGAACTTCGGGATGATTATGATGCTGGTACTCCCTAAGTTCCGGAAAGAAATCGATTCGCGCTTCCAGATGAGTTGATAGATATGTTGGTTTGGTGCATTCTAATACTTTCATGACAGTCTGGGCATTAAACCGCTGTTGTAATTCCCGGTGGCCTAAAAAAATGACTTCCAGCTGTGCAAGATGAGGTAAACGTGCGTAAGGAAGCTCGTCTTCAAATTGATGCCAACATCCTGGAAATGGACTCGTCGGACCCTTGATATAATCGATCGGAAGTTTGGGATCTTTCTCAAGTAACGAAAGTAAAGCCTTTGAATAATTAACAGCGATTTTCATTATGGACCTCTTCGAATGATGATCTTTAATCAACATAGCACAACATATTTTATCTTACCGCAATCCCCGATAAAATGAAAGAAAAAATTGGTTTTTTCATAACTGAAGCTAGTCACTAATAAATCATTATGGTATTATTTTTTACAAGAAACGAACAGTAAAAATTAAAAACATAAAGGATGATTTTGATGCACTCATTGGAAGAAGGAAAATTACTACAATTGGATTTTGCCAAAATTGCCAAGATAACTGCAAACTGTCCGGATGTTATTCCGGTTGCAGTCCAAAACATGGATACCAAAGAAGTTATCCTGATCGCTTATGTCAACCAAAAAGCTCTTGAGCTTTCGCTCTCAACCCGGACTGCAATTTTCTGGTCTACCTCCCGTAATAAATTATGGGAGAAAGGCAAAACCTCGGGAGAGAGTTTTGATTTAGTGGAAGCTTATGTAAATTGCGAACAAAATTCCCTGCTCTTTCTGGTCCGGCCCAGACGGGGTGGTATCTGCCATACCAAAAACCAGCAAGGTGAGCCTCGCAATTGCTATTACCGAAAAATCAATTTTCTCACAGGCGAACTTGAAAACATCAATCCATAAAAATTTTAAAATAAAACCACCCTTTTACTCACTCAGGGGTGGTTGTTATGGATCCTTTTTCATGGAAAAGTTCATCAAATTTCAAAATTTATTTCACTTCATCTTTGTGAACTTCGCGCTCTCGGAACAATAAACTGATACAATAGAGTCCGGCTATCCCCACGAGTGAATAAATCACCCTGCTAAATGGAGCTGTTTGACCTCCAAACAGGTGGGCCACTAAATCATATTTAAAAAGTCCCACCAAAAGCCAGTTTAGAGCGCCGATGATTACAAGTACCAAGGCAAATCTGTCCAAATATTCCACTCCAATCTTTGGTTTTATACCAATTTTTACTAAAAAAGCAAATTGGCCTAATACTGGGAACGTTTTAAAATAGTAACCTTTTTCTAACGTAATCCAGCATTTCTAGTATGCCAAAGATTTTTAAAATCATTACTCCCGGCGATCAATACATTTTTAGCCATTTTGTAATTTTTTAATCAATTTTTGGTCGTGAGATTTGCGAATATGCCATCCCATTCGTCCTTTCGATACCGACTCATGCTTTTGGGTAATAGCCCTTTGATGGCCCAAGTAAATAATTCTTTTGGTGATTTTTGAAGGAGTAATTTTCAGCGAAGGAACCGCTTTTACCGTATTCATAATATTCTTTAATAACAGATCCGCTTCCTTCTCAGGATCTAATTGGGAATCGAACGAGTCGTGATCCTGAATAACTACATTTTCACCGCAGGCAAAAATCATATCATATCCTTGAATTTTTAAATC
>DNPQ01000556.1 GCA_003501335.1 Bacillota bacterium | reverse complement strand
CTCCTTATCAACACCCAGCCTCAAATAGAAAAAAAGTAAGTATCTACTTACTTTTAAGTATAACATTCTGGATGCATTCATGCAACTTTTTTAAGTTTTTAGAAATCCATTTTCAATTAAACAGGATTGCCATTATTTATAATCTTTTTACCGTCGCATCATGAACATCCTTTGAATTATTGTATTCATCAGGCGGAGCTTCACATTTGTCGGTTTCTTCCCATTTATTAATAATATTATCAAAACTTTTTTTATATAAAAAACCACTTACAATCAACCCGACAAAGGGATCGGCTTTCCAAAAACCAAAAAAATAGTTCAAACAAAGTCCTGATAATAATCCCAACGAAAGTAACATATAGGCCCAAATTTCATTTAAACCCATCCTCATAGCATCTAATTTAGCCGAATCATGATTACAGTATATCCAGTAAGCCAGTAATGGCATAATTAGCAGTGAACACAGGGCGATGATGATACCTGCAAATGATGTCAATGGAGGCGTTTTTAAAATCAAAAGCTTGATGGATTGAATTAGTGCCCATGTTCCTCCAAAAAATGAAAATATTGCCACAGAAACCATCGGTTTTTTTAAATGACTACCAACTGTGCCTGAACTTTCAGAAAAATCACTGTAAAACTGCTTAACGGCCATAAAATCTTCATATGATTCAATCGTACTAATAAGGCCAAATCCAATCAATGCAATGCTTTGAGCTAGTATCCCAAAGCAAACGGCCAAAGCAGCCTCAAGGATGTTATAAACAATAACCACATATCGAACTTGGGATAGCTTTCTCGGTATTTCAACCATTCTTTTCCCCACTTACTCAATTCAAAATTTAATTTTTATTTAATCAAATAATTACATGGATTTCCGATATCTCCTTCATTTTAGTTATAAACTTTCAACCTTCCTTCAAGATTAGGGATACCAAATTTGATAGATTTACAAAGTTAGCAAAAGCTATTCTTCATTCATATTTTCGTTAATGATTTTTAAATTTTAAATAAATATCCAAAAAAGTCGCTTTTTTATTGTAATTTATTTAGAAACAAAAATTTCTATTAAATTTCACAAAAAATTAAGATGATATTATTGATAAACACTACTGTTGGTAGTAAATTAGTTATAGCAAACAACATAAAAGATAAAGGCAAATCCGGCGAAAGCCGGAGACGCAAAGCTACGGGTCTAAAGCCTATTTTCAATAATGAAGGCTATTGATCGCCGGGCCACCTAATAAGTGTTGTTTTTGTTTTGCGAAAATTTAATTTTTGGAGAACTGAATGCTAATCTTATCAATTCAACATGTGACCAATAAAATGCAACTGGCGAAGAATATTTATTCTGCGGACGGGAACACTTTACTCGCAGCGGGGACCCGTTTAACCGATGGCTTTATCGCCAAATTGTTGCACTTTGGCGTATCCACTGTGTATATTTCCGATAAATATACTGGAAAGATTGAAGTGGATGAATTGGTCAAGACGCAGACTAAAAATGACGCCACCCGAATTACCAAAGAAGTGATGGACCATATTCGTGAAAATAAAACCTGGAATGGCGAAGAAATCCAGCCGGTTATTGCAAGTATTATTGAAGAGCTACTCCTCAATCATGATATTTTATATAATTTAGTAGAAATACGAGCTATGAATGATTATCATTATGCTCATAATGTCGCAGTATGTATTTTATCTCTGATGACCGGAATTGCTTTAAATTATAATTACCAGAAGTTAAAACACCTCGGAACCGGTGCTCTTCTTCATGATATCGGGAAAGCCAAAATCTCTTTTAAAATTCTCAACAAAAATGGCAGTTTGACGCAAGAAGAGTATGCCGAAATCAAAAAGCATCCTCAATTTGGCTATGATATTTTAAAACAATGCGACTCAATCAGTGAGGAAGCATCCTATATTGCTTGGCAACATCATGAAAAATTTGACGGAACCGGTTATCCAATGGGTCTTAAAGGTACGGATATTTATGAATCGGCACGAATCGTAGCACTTGCTGATGTATATGATGCAATGTCAACGGATCGAGTCTACCGCAAAAGATTTTTGTCCCAAGAAGTTATTGAATATATTCGGGATCAAGGAGAAACTCAGTTTGATCCGGAGTTATCGAAAGTATTTTTGGAAAACATCGCCCCATTTCCTATTGGGAGCATGGTTCTCCTCAATACCGGTGAAAAAGGTATCGTTATCAATGTTCCAAGAGACTTTCCTGCTCGTCCGGTCATTAAAATAATCTTTGATCACGCTGGTTTATACTTCAAAAAATCCGTAGAAAAAGATTTAAAAAAAGATCTGACATTATTCATTACCAAAGCCTTAAAGGATGATGAGATTGATGCAATTGGTTAAAAATTCAAGGCACTTTCTACCGTATTTTTCATCAACATTGCTATCGTCATCGGCCCCACACCACCCGGGACCGGAGTCAGCCAACCGGCTACTTTGGAAACAGAATCAAAATGAACGTCTCCAACTAATTTTCCTTCAGCATTCACACTAGTCCCGACATCAATGACGACTGCTCCGGGTTTGATCATATCTCCCTTAATGAGCTCGGGTTTCCCCACCGCGGCAATTAAAATATCCGCTCTTCGGCAACATGCTGCTAAGTCAGGGGTTCTCGAATGACAAATCGTGACTGTGCCGTGTTCTCTTAATAATAATATAGCCTGTGGTTTGCCTACAATATTACTGCGACCAATCACCACACATTCTTTTCCTTCAATCGAAACTCCGGTTTCCTTAATAAGTTCCATCACTCCCGCCGGAGTGCACGATATAAAGCCGGGAATCCCAATCATTAATTTACCGACGCTGATTGGATGAAATCCATCAACATCTTTGGATGGTGCAATTCTCTCAATAACTTGTCCTTCATTTAAATGTGAAGGTAATGGCAATTGAACTAAAATACCATGTATCCTCGGGTTTTGGTTGAGATCATCAATCAGACAAAGCAATTCTGATTGGGTTGAATCTCGGGATAACGAATGCTCCTCCGAGTAAACGCCGAGTTCAGCACAGGCCCTCTTTTTCATATTCACATATTTACGCGAAGATGGGTTATCCCCCACAATAACTACAGCAAGACCGGGGGTTTTTCCCTTTGATGTTAAATCAGCTATCTGGAGTTTTAAATTGGCTTTGATTTTCGCGGCTACCGCTTTACCATCAATAATTTTGGCAGACATTTCACACCTCAAAATTCCAATTTTTCTTCCCGAAATGCTGTAATGAATTTCAATGCATAATCATCCTGTTCTAACAACACATCAGCCGCTTTTAATAAAGACATCAATCTCTTATCCAGGGGATCTAAAATTGCTGAATCCAGTCCAGCCATCATCGCCATAATTAAAAAAGTCTGATTCATTAATTTACGGGCCGGTAATCCGAAAGAAATATTCGAGAGACCGCAAATCGTATGAATACCCGGAAATTCCTGATTCATTTTTTGGATAGTTTCAAAGACTACCCGCCCATAATGACCCCCTGTGCTTACGGGGCGAACCATCGGATCAAGATAAATATCGGTAAGCTCCACTCCGGCTTTCGTTAATTCATTAACCAAATCATCTGCAATTTGTAAACGTTCCTCAGCTGTCTCCGGCATGCCATTATCATTCATAACCAAAGCCACTATTGCCGTTTTGTAATCCCGCACCAATGGCAATGTTGCAGCCAACCTTTCATGCTCGCCAGTAATTGAATTGACTATAGGTTTTCCCTTATGGACCTTAAGAGCCCTTTCCAAAGCAAGTGGATTTGGACTATCAAGTGAGCATAGATTTCCTTCAGTGGCATCTTGTACGGTTTTGACCAGCCATTCTAATGCCTCCGGTTCTTCTTCCATCAAAGTACCGCAGTTTACATCAATATAAGAAACCCCGGCTGCTATTTGTAAGCTAGCTTCCCTGGTTATCAATTGAGAATCCCTAGCTGCTATGGCCGGAGCTATAGCTTTACGGCTGCTATTAATCCGTTCTCCAATAATGATCAATCAACCACTCCGTTCATTCTCATAAATTTAATATGGGATAATTTCAAAAAATCACCCAGTTAAGTTCCCATGAATAAGATTAAAATAATTCCAATTGCTTAGCCTGCCCCTCATGATATTCTGCCGTAACTTTTTCCACGACCTCTGGTGGAAGAAGTTTAAGAAAACGTGATGCTTCGACTGGAAGCTGCTCACCAAAGCGGGTCCGATATCGTGAACTCACTAAATAAAGTTGCTGTTTCGCCCTAGTCGCGCCTACATAAAATAATCGTTGTTCTTCACTAACGGCATCTGGAATCGGATCGGTTCCATAAGGTATCAAGCCCTCCTCGACTCCGCTAATAAAAACTACCGGAAATTCTAACCCTTTGGCAGCATGAATCGTTGAAAGAGTGATGGCTTCGGTTCCAGAGGTCTGGTCACCTTTACGAAAAATATCAGCTTCAGCAGCCAAGGGCAATTCCCGAAATAGTTCATCCAAACTCCGATAGTTTTCGCAAATCTTTTTAAACCGCTCTAATTCCTCGGCCTCTATAGGATCCATCCTTAATTGCCAATCATCAATAATTTCTGAAGCTTTTTTATGCATTTGGGCCTTGTAGTATTGTACTACTCCATAAAATTGCCGTAATTGATTAAGCTTTTCTTCAGCAACCTCGATATCCAATATTTTATCCAATTGATTGGTGGAAGTTTCGGCTCGAAGCCTTATCAAGTCCATTAACTCATCAACATCCGTACTTTTAAAACCCCAGCGGGGTTGCCGCAAGTTAGCCCGTAACAAAAAAAGATCATCCGGGTAATAAATGTACCTAAAAAATGTTAAAAAATCTTTAACTGTTGAAGCCTCTAAAGTTCCTATCGGTCCTACAAGGCGATAAGGTAAGCCAGCCGCTGCCAGCGCTTGCTCAATCATCAGTGCTTGCTTCCCAGTACGATATAAAATAGCCACATCACCGAAGCCATATGAAGCACCATTCCCTGTTTTCTTGCCCCTTTTGTGGTTATGGGCTTGTATCATCGTTGATCCACCCAGTAAATCACTTATCTCATCTACAATCAATTTTGCTGCGGATTTTTCAGTCTGGGCCTCTAAATGGACTATTAGCGGAGAATCTATCTTAGTATTTTCAGGAATAGTTTGCCAATATTGTGAGGAAATCAATGAATTGGCGGCCTTTATCAGCAGCGGTGAAGAACGGTAATTATGACTTAGATGAAATGATGCGGCCTTTGGTAGTTCACTTTCTGTTCCCAATTTTTCAAAAAAGCTGGCACTGGCTCCCCTAAATCCATAAATTGATTGATTGGGATCCCCAATCACCATTAAGTTTTGATTCTCTTTGGCCCATAATTTGATTAGTTTAAATTGAATCGGATTGATATCTTGAAATTCATCAACCAGTAAATAATGAAACTGCTGTTTAAAGGGGAAAAGCCAAGTAGGATCTTCTTCCCATAATTCGACGGCGTTTAGTAATACATCATCAAAATCCCATCGCTGATAGAACAATAAATTTTTCTGATAAGCCTGATATATTTCTGATACCTTCGAAGGTATCGTCAACTCCGTTTCCCAGAGATACTTATTTTTGATCAAAGAAATAATCAATGCGGCTTCACGAGCGGTCATCGGAACCCGATTATGCCGAAGGACTTCTTCGATTATTTCTCGGGCTTCATACTCATCCAAAAGCTTGAAAGCTAACGACTCTGGATTTTTATTTAAAATCCGCCATGAAATACTGTGAAAAGTTCCCAAATTTAAATGATTGACCCTTTTATCACCCTTAAAAATAGTGGCTATTCTTGATTTTAGCTCTGTGGCTGCTTTATTTGTAAATGTTACCCCGGTGATTTGCGCAGGATTGACATTTTTTTCTCTAATTAAATAAGAAATTCGTTCTACCAGTGTTCGAGTTTTCCCGGCTCCAGGACCCGCAATGACAACTGAAACCGGATGATCGGTTTGAATGATCTCCAATTGCTCCAGGCTTAATTCAAAAGTAGATGAAGTCGGTTGGCGTTTTATGGCTAAATTTTCTGTCTGACTTATTTGGAATGCTATTTCATTCATAATCGAGCCCAATAAAGGGCCTTTCGCTTTTTCAATGATTGTATCCGATTCAAAAAGGGCGGCTTGGCCCTTAAGTGCCTGGCGGTCATCTTCTCTGAGAACTGAAATTACGCCATAGGCCCCATCATAACCGGGCTTTACTGAAACCTCCCCGGACCTTAGTCGCCGGATCCCGTCCCCTACTAAAACTCCGGCATTTTTTACGATTTCAGTTAGATCGGTTTCCCGCAAAATTGATAATTCCGGTCCGCAACTTCGCAGTAAATCAAAATATATCCGCTCTACCTTTTGAGATTTTACGCCGCTATGAATGGCTGATCCAATTATCTCCCGTAATGGGACTAGGCTTTCATAAGGATATGAGCCTTCAGGTTTAAATCCAACCGGACGATCAGCAAGCTCGGTAACTCGATGAAGTACCCCCACAGTGACCTTACGTCCACATACCGGACAAATACCAGCTTTTAAAATCGTTTCCTCCGGTTTTAAACACACCTCACAGTTGCGATGTCCATCATAATGATACTTGCCCTCTTCCGGGAAAAATTCAAGGGTCCCTGCAAACTCAGCCGAATCCTTATGTAAAAGTGCTTTTTTTAGACCCTGATATGTAAATTCTCCTTTAAAAAGATTGGCTTCCCTGGCTAAGTTGGTTGGATTATGAGCATCTGAATTTGACACCAATGTAAAACGATCCAAAGCCGACCAACGCCAATTCATAGCGGGATCCGACGATAAGCCGGTTTCCAGTGCAAATATATACTGGGTCAAATCTTCATAACATTCCAAAATGTCGTCAAAGCCTGAGTTCGAACCGAAAACCGAAAAATGGGGTGTCCAAATATGGGCCGGAATAAAAATCACTTCCGGACAGACATTTAAAATAAGTTCCAATAAGCGATGACTGTCCATCCCTAAGATCGGTCTTCCATCAGCTCGGATGTTCATTCCCAGTTCTTCAAGTTTGTCACTGATTTGATCGGCCGCTTCTAAAGATGGAAGAACTACTAAATGATGAACTTTTCGGACTCGGCCATTTTTTTTATAAATCGTACTTAATTCACCCGTAATCACAAACCGTATTTCCGGACTCCCTGGAACTTCCGGTTCTGGCGGGTCCTTAAGTCGGTAAAATCCCGGTTCTGCAACAATAAGATTATCACGCAGTTCCATTCGCCATCCTGGATGCGTAAAGTCACCACTGCCGACTAATGCAACCCCTTTTAATCCCGCCCAACGGTGTAAATTTCGTGGATTGCATTCTTTACTGGTAGCCATGGAAAAATGGGAATGAATATGTAAGTCGGCGACCCAAGGCAAAAATATCACTCCTAACACGTAACTCGTCAATTTTACGGCGTAGCCAATAATGTTCATGCTCCATATAAGCGTACTATATAAATTTCCTAAAAATTCAGCAAACTCACGAATGAACCTAAATCGGCACAACCGAATTTTATCCTATACGCATTACAACATATAATTCAAATTAATTTAGTTCCACAAATATAAAATATAAACCTGCAAGAAAAGACAAATCTCTATGAAAATACTTTCGGCCTAGATAGAAAATCCAAT
>DNPQ01000505.1 GCA_003501335.1 Bacillota bacterium | reverse complement strand
GAACACTATTAATGGTTGAGCTGCAGAGATTGAATTTATATTCGAAATCTCTTTGAGTAAGCGCCTTTTCGGAATTCAGCAATAAAAAATAAAGAATGATGGCCTGCTGTCCGGTAATTCCGTGAGGCTCAAGCACTTTGTTGCGATACATTCCCAATTCATGGCCAATTCCAAATATCCTGGAAGTCTCTCTTTTAAAAAATTCTTCCTTTCTATATCCTTTTTCCATCCACCCATTCATCCTATCTGATTATTTAGAATTTTATTATTTCGAATTCTAAATAAAATAATACTTCTCGAAGAGTCCGCTTGTCAACTTTTTATAATAAGGACTCCTTAAATAATTACCTCTTTGTAGCGGTTAAATTGATAAAAAACTGTTTAAAGTATATAATTCAGGTTCTTTCTTATAATAACATTAATATATAAAAAAATTACCTGCACGAAACCGTAAATAGTAAGAGTTATTATACATTGGGGGATTGAAATGGATTATTCAAACAAACGACCCGGGTCACCGGAAGAACCCTTGGACTTTATGACCGAAGCCATAGAAAGCAATCTCGTTCAATTACGCAAGATTTTGGGAACCAGTCCCGATGTGGTAATCCGGGAAATAACCCTCCCTATGGAACGAGATCTTAAATCAGCCTTTATTTATCTGGAAAATATGGCAGACCCCAACCGGCTGAATGAAGATATTCTCCGGCCGTTAATGACTCAAACCGCGTTCGTCACCGGAAAGCGGTTAATACCGCACCAAACGGCTAAAGTCCTGAAAGCCCAATTGATGACAACAAGCGATATTCAAGTAGCAAGCAATTTCAATAACTTAACCAACCGTATCTTGGCCGGGGAAATCGTCCTGGTGATCGATGGCATCAATGAAGCTTTGATTTTCCCCGCTCAGGACACCCCGCATCGGGCTGTAGAAGCGCCTGAAGCCGAAGATACCGTACGGGGACCGCGCGAAAGTTTCGTAGAAGTCCTGGCAATCAATCTCACTTTACTCCGCCGACGGATTCGCCATCCGGACCTGACCGTAGAGACCTATCAGATTGGCCAGATTACCCATACCACCATAAAGGTCGTCTATCTGAAAGGGGTTATGAATGATAAAGTTGTGGAAGAAATCCGGCAACGCCTGAAGCGAATTAAGACCGACGGCATCCTGGGAGCCGGGTATATTGAGCAATTCATTGGCGATAATCCTTTATCCCCCTTTTCCACCATTGACTACAGCGAGCGGCCCGATACGGTTGCCGCCAAGATCTTGGAAGGGCGAGCGGCAATCCTCATTGACGGTAATCCCGAAGTATTGACGGTGCCGACTTTGCTGATCGAAAGTTTTCAAAATCCCGATGATTATAATTCCCACCCATACTACGCCACGCTAATCCGCTGGATCCGTTATATCTCTTTTGGATTCAGCATCTTGGGGCCAGCAGCTTATATTGCCTTCACATCTTTTAATCAGGAACTGATTCCGACCCCTCTATTTATTAATTTAGCAGCCGGCTCCGAAGGCACCCCCTATCCGACTTTTGTAGAAGTGATTATCATGGGTTTACTGTTTGAAATCTTCCGGGAGGCCGGTATTCACCTTCCCAGACCCTATGGCCAAGGTGTTACTTTTGTGTTGGCATTGGTGATGGCTCAAGCCTCAGTAGCAATTGGATTTGCCGGTGAAGCTACCGTAGCAATTGTTGCCCTTACTGCTATTGCTTCACTGGTTGTTCCCAAGAAAGCTGATACCAGTATTTTAATTCGTTTGGGGTTGGCTATTTTAGCCAGTATTTTTGGGATTTACGGTATCATGCTTGGAATGTTGTCATTACTGGCCCATGTCGCATCTTTGCGTTCCTTCGGTGTTCCCTATTTGGCGCCGCTGGCTCCCTTTAATCCCAGAGATTTTACACAGGATGTCGCTATAAGAGCACCTTTATGGAAGATGTTGGTCCGGCCGCGGACCCTTGGCTGGCATAATCCTCAGCGTCAGCAAGAAAGCGGGTTAAAACCATCGCCGGATGAAGAATGAACGTCGCAAAAGACTTGGGGCTTTATGAGGCTGCTTTCCCCCTTTTCCCCGTAATGAAAGCAGCCAAAAGCAATAGCATTTCCAAGCCGGCTTCCACAAAAACACCGATAATCGGGAAGACATAAAAAGCAAAATGAATATAAGCCGTATTATCGGGAAACGAAGATACCGAAAGAATAAACGAAAGAAATGCTGCCGGGTAGACCAGCGGTTTATAGCTATCAAGCCCGGCAATCTGGGCGATACCCAGACAAAAGATCCAGATGGCGTTAACCGCTGCCATAATCCCCGCCCCAATTGCAATGACCATCCAAATGATCTCCATCCGTTCAAAATAATCGGAGATATGAATAAATCGGACCAGTTGCACACCAGGGTTAACCATGTTCCCGGCCTCAGCCGCACCGAAAATGCCGGTGCTCAAGACAATCACCAGCGCGACCATAGCGGAACCCAGACTGGCTGCTCTAAACTTGGCTAAAAAGCCATTCTCGGGCCGATTGCAAACTGCGCTGTACCAGCCCATGGAAATGCAGATCCCAATAAAGCTCAGGATCATCAGCGATCCGCTTGAGAAGGGATAAATCCCCCGGTCGAATTGGGGTTTCAACTGCTCAAGATGAAAGGAAGGAAGAGCCAATAAAAATAGCACAATAAAGCTTAACAGATAAAGCGGTCCCAGAATTTCACACATCCGGGCCATCACTTCAATCCCCTTACGAGTAATATAAGCTATAACCAGATAAGCTGTAAGGAGGACTATTTCCAACGGTGTCGTCGGAATGAACTCATTACCGATATACATGGCGAGACCCCGCATCAGGCTGGCGCTAACCACTAAGAAAAAAAGGGTAAAAAGCAACCCGACTGCTATGCCAAAGACTTTTCCCAGGATGCTCATACTATATTGCACTGGATTTTCACCCGAAAAGCGGATTCCCAAATAAGCGTAGACCACTGCCAGCAAGACATCCAACAACCAGGCGGTGATCACCGATAACCAGGCGTCCCGGCCCGCCTGAAAGATTACCAATCCAGGGACTTGAAGAGCAGTAAAGGAGGTAACGATAATGAAGAGCAACCAGATATATTGTTTGGTATTGATGATTCCCTGTTCCGGAACCTGCGCCATCATTTTTTCTCCCATTTTTTAATACTTCTTAAAAATCATTTCTCCCATCGGACGCAGCCAACGATTCAACAGCTCAATGGGCGTCGGGAGTCCCATAGTTTTACCGATACCGATGAATAAAGCGATCCCAATTAATATTCCCAGAGCAATCAATTCATTCCATTTTTTGCGGCGAATCAACGGAATCCCTTCAAAAAGAGTTACCAGTATGGCTAAAACCATTCCTAAAAATAGCATTACGAATTTACTCCTGCCCGCCGCTTGTTAAGAGCGAATCTTTAATAATTCCGAAACTGGCGATATTGATTTGAAAACGGATCCGGGTCTTGATGCGCGAGAATTCCTGGTCCCAATCTCCTTTTATCCTGCGCCACTCTTCCGGATCATCGCCGTGAAACAGCGTTGCAAAGCCGAAGAAGTCCGTCTTAATTTGTTGGGCTTTTTGAATGGTCTCCTTCACCCGTGTGCTTAGGATTTGATCCACCCTGCGCTCCAACTGTTTGACGGTTTGAGGATTGTTGTTTAGCCCCTCCGTCTCGCGCAAAATACCTTTTCCACTACAAGTTATATCCATCACCAGGCCCTCCTTCGTGATCCGGGGGCGAATTTTCGAGGTCCCTTTGGCAATTTCCAAGGAGATCATTTTTTGCCCTAAACCCCCATTAAATGGGAAAACCAGGAAACCGTCTTTCTTTCCCGGAGTGAGCCATACCAAACCATGTGATTCATCTGGATCCAAAATACCGATTAACCGGCTATTTTTAAAGACAGCGTTTGTTTCAATAATAATACGCGGTGTAGGATTGAAATTACCAGACTCAACCCTTACCAACGGTACCGATCCGGCATGACCCTCTCCACTCAGTCCCAATAAAAGATCATTCAGATGAACCGGAAAAATCATGGCATTTTGGGTCAAATCGTTCAGCAGATGATCCAGTTCTTTGGCAGGCAGATTCCCCATATCTGTCTTTGCAGTGAGGATCTCCTGCGCATTATTTTCCGCCACTAAAACCCAGTTGGTTCTGCGGAATTGATAATCCCGTGCCATCGCGTCGCAAATATCGGCAATTCCTGACTCTGCCAATTCCTTGCCAAAAACGATCACCCGGTTATGAGAAAACATTATTTGACGCGAAGAATACTTTAAAAAGTTATGGACTGCCTCATAAAAAGATTTTCCGGTGCTTGTGATGACGGTGACGGAGTTACCCGGGCCCGAGTCTTGCCCTGTGTTTGCCGGTCCGGTTTTTGAAGATTCCTTTGATTGAAGGGACCCGCCACCGGAAATACCAGAAACACCCGAATTGGAAGAACCCCCTTGGCTTCCACCGATATTTTTGGAAGTCGGGAGGCTAATGACTTGTGCTGTAAGCAAAATGGGATTAGCACCGCTAACTTTATCGATACCCAGGCCAATGACAACGGTTTTTTCCTTAATCTCACTCTGATCCCAACAACCGCTCATCGGAATCAAAAGGATTGATAATAAAATAATCCTATACAATCTTGACGTAATAAAAACTAAAAG
>DNPQ01000220.1:503-9013 GCA_003501335.1 Bacillota bacterium | reverse complement strand
ATTTAGCTGTGGAATAAATGAAATAGCAGTTCCGGTATCAATATATTCAACCTGATAATTAAGATCACCTTTTCTTTTCTTAGTTATAATTAATGGTATCTTGTCCCCCATAAAAATCTTTAATGGATGATTATCCAAACCCGAAAAATTTGATTCCGTAATTAAATTGGGGGCAATTTCTGCAATGGCCTTCATTTGTTGTTCCTTCAGTATATAAACCCCCATATGAGGCGGTTGATACTTATTAGCAATACCAAGTTTATTCCATATTGCATTCGGTACTTCTTCCATCTGAATATTAAAGTCAATCGGCTGGAATTCCCGATCCAACTTACCGATAAGCTCCTTAATATTGGTGATTTCAATTTCGTTGGCTAACACTATAATCTGATTTTTTTGCAGATCAGTTTTAATCCGTGTTTTAGGAATAACTACTTCTAATGATTCCGCTAAATCTTTGGCCTTGGCATATTTCAGTTGATATACTTTTGAAACTTTCTGATCAAAATTAATTTGGATAAATTGAGTGCTGCCAACAAGAGCAGTTGGTGAATCCGTCAACCAACGGCAACTATACCCATAAGTTTTAGCAATGACTGAAACTGCATCCTTTACGGTTACCCCATATCGCAAGGCCAGGGTTACATTCCCATGCACACGAGGTTCTATGATGATAGTAAATTTTCCGGCTGCCGCCAGACTCCGAAAAACATCCCGTAAATCGGCATTGACAAATTCAATATTTTTAACAACCGGTGGGTTTTCGTTTCCAAAAACCGATGGTCCGGATAAGATAACCGCAATAAAAATTAGACTTAAAAAGGTATGTACCAATCGTCGCTGAATCAATTTGAGGTCCCCCCTAAATAAATAACCTTTTCAATACCATTTTGGGAGTAAGTTAGAGTTTTCGGCGTTATCTTACCAATGATGATCCCTGATACTACTAAATCTTCTCCTTCTGATACAACTAATGACTCGCCGGTGGTATTGATCCGTACGAGTCCAAAAATAGAGGTATCGGTTTCGATCGTTCCCTGATATTCAAGAAGTTCATGTTTTTTTTGAAAACGATTGTTGTTAAAAAAAACATTATCCAGCCCCGGTATTACAAAGGGATTCATTAAATTGACAGGTTCTGCCGGAGTCGGAATCTGATGAATTACTGTCGGATATTCAAAAACCTTCCGATTGGGAAGATATTGATTTTCAACTATTTTTTGCTGTAACGCAGGGGCGTAGAACCGAAAATTCCAGGGCATTCCGGGAATTTGCAGATGGATAAAAAAAAGAAAATAACTACCGATTCCCAAAAGAATGCTGCCTATAAAGATTAATAGCCAAAAAGCCCATGTTCTGGGTTGAAACACGAATAGCCACTCCTTTGTCCAACTCGTTCACTCAAATAATATTTTGCTAAAATCTTTTCATCAGTTGCCAGCACTCCCCATTCACTTTGAAGCATATTCGAAAGCATTTAATGTCAATTTAAATTGCAGCCATGGTTTAGAGCCTCTGGAAATGCTGCTCAAGTCCATGTTTTCAACTTGGATAATAAACGGACTCTTCGAAAGCGCTTCCAAAAAAGAAATAACCTGTGGAAAATAAGCATTCCCTTCAATAGTAACAGCAATATATTTTAAATGATGATTCTTGGCGAATATTTGAAATGTTTGATCCGTCGTTATTTGCTTAACCTTCAACCCGCTTGCCCGACTTAACGAATCGATCCCGGCATAAATCTCCGACAAAGTTAATTGCTCAGGAATGTTTGGAATAGCGACCTGATCTGAAGCCCGAGCTTTTTCAAGAGTCGTTTCTAAATCAGAAATAGCAGCTACTTTCATTTTGATAAGTTGCAATTGGGTTTCTTTCATTTTAATTTCATCTGTTGTAATTCTGACTCTAGCCAGAAGGGGACGAAAAGCGAGCCCATAAAGGGCAAAGACACAAATAATTACAATGAAACAAATCAAGATAATTTTAATGCTCTTGGACACCCTGCTCACCCCTTTTAGCCAAAATGCCACTAATCTTGAACTGCACGTACTCTCGGCCGGATGATATGTCATGAATAGTGGCTTGTTCCGGCTTTAATTCACGAAAAGCAGTCTTATCCTGCTCCAACTGTCCGATAAAAGCCGCCAGAGTTTTATAATTGGTTGCTCCACCCGTAACCGTAAAGTTTCCATCAAATCCATTGAACTGCACTCGTTCAAACCAGATTGAGCTGGTTTTAAGTTGAATTAAGGTATTTAAAGCATTTAATGGTGCTAAATATCCGGAAAAAACGGTTTGTTTAAGATCTTCCCGATCATGGATTTGTTGTAAGGAAGATTCCATGTTTTGAATTTTTTGATAGGGAGTGGTATAACACTTCATTTCTAATTGCAATTGATCCAATCGCGCTTCATGAAGCGAAATAAGATGATATAAATAACCCCAATAAAAACTCAAAATAAAGACTGCCAGAGAAATTACCACCACTGCCAGCACCCGTTTGATACGAAAATGCTGAATGTGCATGGGTCCATTTTTATTTTCTTTTGGTAAAAGGTTAATCATGAATATTCAACTCCCCGTAATGCTAAACCAATAGCGACTGAAAATTGATAAGGGTTACCCAGTATAACAGCCCGATTTATTTGTCTGGAGGCTATTTGCAATCCGGTTAAGGGATTACCCAATTTAACTCCTATCCCCAATTCACGTTCGAGATATGAAGCTAAATTCCTCAACTTGCTACTCCCACCCGTTAAAATAAATTGATGGATCGGTGTTTCGGGATATTGAAGTTTGAAATAATCCAACGAACGCCGGATTTCAACTACAAGCTCTGCCAATTTTCCCCCAATAATTTGGTTGGCTTTATAACTTTCTGTATCACTTTCTGATTCTATAAAATTATAATCGGCATCTCCTAGGTTACACTTTATGGCTTCAGCCTTTTCTAATGAAATTTGCATTTGTTCGGCTAGTTCCCGGGTTATTAATTGGCCGGCGATATTGATAATTCTGGTTTCCCGAATGCTTCCCGCATAAAAAATAGCCATTTTTGTAGTGGCTACCCCGACATCTAAAATTACAATACCGCCTAAATTACTGGATTCACTGTCAATATCAAATGCTAAAGCTCGCATATTACAGAAAGTTTGCGTATCGATGGCCACAGTTTGTAAACCTGCTCTTTGAAAACAAGTCAATTGACTGGTAATGATCTTCTTAGGAGCAGCTACGATCATTAATTCCATTTCTCCATTATCATGTTGTTGCAGAATATCCCAATCATACTCCGCTTCCGTAATGGGAAACGTTAAAAATTTTTCTGTTTCAAACCGGATTACTTCCCCTAGTTGCGGGCCTATCATTACCGGAAGATTGAGAGCCTTCATGACGACCGCATTTCCGGCGACAGCACTGAAAACTTTTTTTGATCGGACCCGTGCTTGTAAACAAGCCTGATGAATGGCTTCCGCCATTAAAGCTTCGCTCGCAACCATACCCTCATCATCCATGGAATCCGGGGAGATTATTATTTTAGCATAGCCGGTTAATTCCACTTGTCCTTTTTTAGAGGTAAGTTGAATAATTTTTACTGAACCACGCCCAATATCGACGCCTATTCCAATCCGTGCCATAAAGTCCTCCAAAAATAAATAACAAACAATAGAGTCACAAAAATATCAAATATTTTATTTGCTTACTTCAACCAGTACTCTAGATAATCCTGCCAAAAGCGCAAAAGTATTAACACTGACTTGAAAAATCTCAATTACTACCGGCTGAAAATCAGTGAAATCTTGAAAATTCAATCGACCATTTACTCATAATATTGATAAAGGGCACGACGCATGGCATCAATCGGCGGATCAGATTCAAACCATAATTGAAAACTTTCTGCGCCCTGATATAAAAGCATTGATAAACCGGATAAAGATTGGCAACCGACCTGTTTGGCATCCCGAGATAGTTTCGTATCTCCCCTTTTATAAACCATATCATAAACAAAGTGTTTCGGTTTGAGGTAAATAACAGGTACCAAACTTTGTTCATCATGTAAACCGACGGAAGTTGAGTTAATCAACAAATCATACAAATCCCAGTTTATTTCCTCAAGCTTACTTAAATCATAGACTGATAGTGCAAATCCTGTTTTATCAAGAACCTGCAGGCGTAAGTCATTTGCTTTCTCAAAATTACGGTTCACGATTGTTAAGGATTTTATTCCGGCATTAATCAAGGAATAAATTACAGCCCGTGCAGCACCGCCAGCTCCAAAAAGAATTACATTCTTCTCCTTCACTTCAAAATGGCCTTCTTCTTGAAGTGAACGCAAAAATCCAATCCCATCGGTACTCGTGCCGATTAATTGATTGTCCCGGTTAATAATGGTATTGACTGAACCACTTTTTTCGGCATCACCCGAGATTTGATCCAGTTCCGCTTGTACTGCTTGCTTATAGGGTATTGTAATATTGACGCCCTTCCAATTCAGTGCCTGTATCGACCGAACCGCAATGGATAACTGTTCACTTTGAACCCGGCATGGAATATAAACACAATTCCAATCTAAAGCCGAAAATGCGGCATTATGCATTAAAGGAGACAGGCTGTGACTGACCGGGTCCCCGAAAACTGCGAGTACTGTGGTACTTCCGATAATTGTATTTGAATTCATAATCTAATATTTCGTGTTTCCTCAAGAATTTTCCTGCCAATTTGAAAGATCATTGATAAATAACAATCCGGTAAGTAATAAGCAACTCTTGAGTCACTTCAGTCATATACTTACCGGATTTTTCATAAGCCAAATTGGAACGTAGCCAACAGAGGTCTTAAAACAAACCAAAAATCTATATTTGCAGGTTCACTGATGAGCATTTTCACCTAAAACAACGGATACTTGATTGTTCTCCTCCATTAAATTGAAGGGAATCACATTTCCTTTTATTTGCCGGCCATTGATTTTTATTTCAACCACTCCGTGTTGAACATGTCTTGGATTGGCAACCGATATATTACAGGCTTTTTCCCGAAACGCCCGGAAAACCTTAAAACTATCCCATTCTGACGGTATGCAGGGATCAATAATCAGTCCGTCATAATCCGCCCTGATTCCTAAAATATACTGTGTAACTGCCACAAAACTCCAGGAAGCTGTACCGGTCAACCAAGAATTACGGGCCCGGCCAAAATGATAAGGATGCTCTTTACCGGTGATAAACTGTGAATATACATAAGGCTCCATTGTATATAAATCGGCATGATCATTTTTAGCGGCTGGCAGGAATGAAAGATAATACTGATAAGCCCGGTCACCCCGGCCAAGCATAGCCTCAGCTATAACGGCCCAGGTATTGGCATGACAAAAAATAGCGGCATTTTCTTTCAAGCCGGCCGGATAGGCTGTAATATAACCGATTTCCGGGTCATATTTCTGAAAGGCCGGAAAATTCTTAACGATTCCGTGTTCCGTCGCAAGATATTGATGCAAACTATCCATGGCCAATTTCCCTTTATCAAAATCCGTTGCTCCCGAAACCACTGCCCAAGTCTGGCTATTAATAAAAATTTTACTTTGGTCACTCTCATGAGAACCCAATTTACGGCCACTATCTAGAAATCCCCGGACAAACCACTCGCCATCCCAAGCAAATTGTTCAAGCTTTTCTTTGATCTGACACTGATATCTTCGGAAATGTTCAGCATCTTCTTTTTGACCATAATACCCAGCCAGAATAATAAATTCCTCCAAAGCCCGATAATATAAGAAAGTGCTCCAAGTACTTTCTCCTTTACCTTTCAAGTTAATACAGTCATTCCAATCTGCAGCCAATCCCAATAACAAATCATGTGGACCTTTCTTCTTCCAAGAAAACTCCAGTGCCTTTTTTAAATGTTCATATACGGATTCTTCATGTTCATCGGCATAGGGCACTTTTTGACCCAAAAAATTGAAATCACCGGTTTCTTTAATATACGCAGATACTGATAAAGGCAGCCAAAGATGATCATCAGAATAAATCTGTTCAGGCTTTGGAATATTATGAGGCCCCTGTTTCCAAGTTAATGGTTGAAAGCCATGCATAGCATAACCGCCATACAGTTGGCCTTTTAACAAATCAATGAGCTTTAAGCGGACTTCTTCCGGTATTGAATGGACAACCCCCAGGAGATCTTGATTGGTATCCCGATATCCCAAACCATCCCTTCCGCCGGCTTCGTTGAAGGATGCCGATCGGGACCAATTGAAAGTGGTGTGACATTGATATTGATTCCAAATATTAATCATACTATTAACATGGGAAGATGGAGTCTCACAATTATATTGGAAAAGACGTCTATTCCAATATGTCTGAACCCGTTGAAATTCTTCATTCACTTTATTCCGATCCGAATAAATCCTGCGGCATTCTTTCCCAAATGGAACGGCATCACCGATACCGATGATAAACAGCGCATATTTTTTTTCACCCGGTTTCAAAGTGATTCGATTTTCTAATGCAGCGCAGGGATTACCGCCAATAGCAATCGAATTAGAACAATGCCCTTTTTCAACAGCCTGGGGATTTCCTTCATGATGATAATCGCCAATGAAACATTCCCGATCCGTATCAAAACTAGCCACCGGCAAGGTAGAAGCCATGAAAGCTTTTGGATCATCAGGGGGTACAAAACTGATGTGATAATCAATAATACCATCTTGATAACCCATACGGCAGGTATATAAAATGTATTGAAAATTACTAAGATCCTGATCCATATTCCAAAAGCACCATTCGGCATAGGTAAATAAGGACAATTCCCGTTCATGAGCGGATTTGTTTTCAAGCTCAACTTCCCAAAATTCAATCGGTTTGTCAATTGGGACAAATATCCGGTAATTCGTGAGTATCTCTTTATATTCACTTTCAAAAGTGGTATAACCAAGTCCGTGATGACAAACACTACGGTATTGATCCAAAGGTTTTGCCACCGGTTGCCAAGAAGCCGACCAATAATCGCCGTCTTGACGATCGCGAATATATATATAGCGCCCCGGTCGATCCATAGGAATGCTGTTAAATCGAAATCTCAGCAATCTTCCCGAACGGGGAGATTTATAAAATGAATAACCGCTGGCATTATTGGAAACAATAGAAGCAAATTCGCCCGTCCCAAGGTAATTTATCCATGACATCGGTGTCATTGGATTCGAAATAATATACTCTTTTTTGAAGTCATCAAAGTATCCAAATTTCATTTTTTCACTCTTTTCAAATTAGAATTCCAAAGAGAATTTTATTAAAATTACAAGATAATGTCAATCAAGAATCAGAGCGCCCATCAAATTATCTTCATTACCGTCAAATGAACGAGTCAATACCAGTACAACCGGCTGGAGAGCCGGTTGTATTAAAATAAAAAGTAAATTGAAGTTATTCGAAGTAAAAATCTATCCTGTTCGGTTATGACTTTTTCCCGATAAATGCTGGCCTTACCTCAAAACGTACTCCTTTTGGCAAACAAATCGTAAAATCCGCTGCTACGCCCCGCAGTGAAATCCATCCCAAACCGGCAACCGCTAAATCCTGATTATTTTCAAGATGTACAGTGCATTCTTGCCATTCAATTTTCTGACGACATTTTCGGCAAATTTTGGTAAGCCAAGATGGACTTTCATCCAGCAAAGTATTAATCTTAGAATTTTCAGTACGGTGCATCACCAATTCGGGTGAACTGAAAGCAATAATAACCGTTTCTTCATTTCCCAAATAGGAAAACCCGCATAAACCGCCAATGATTAATCCTTTATCCGGCTTTAGGCCCCACAATTTCTGCTCAATTTTTTGCGATGCCACTAAAACACTGGCACACTCCGGGCAAAACAAATCAGCCATCCTGTCTTCAGGCGCCAGCCCGGGAGTATCGATTAAAGTATTACGGCCCTTCAAAACGCTCCAATTGCTAAGGCCCATAGTAGTACCGGGAAATTTGGAGATTGTCGGTGATATCGCCGAGCCTTCCAATTTCAATAGACGTTTAATCAATGAAGATTTACCAACATTGGTAACTCCTAAAACCGCAATTCTGGCGCCAGGGACGGTTTCTTTTGAAAGACGCCCCGCCCAGATGTCCACGCCCTTTCCCTTCATTCCACTGGTCATAATTATATCGCGCGGCGCAGGCCATCCTAGAGATGCCAGATAATTTTTCAAATATTCCACAACCTCGGGTTGCTTCGCCCGCACGGGTAATAAATCAATTTTATTAATAATTAAGAGATAGGGTTTACCTGCCAAAAAGTCTAACCATACCGGCAAACTACCGGACACATCGGCAAAGTCACAAACAATAACTAATAAATCACTGAGTGCTATGGCTTTGACAATATTCTTTTTGATTGTTTCGGAACCCGGATGAAACTCACCGACTTCTCCATAATGCATCATCCGATAGCAACGCTTACAAACAAGCTGGCCCTTTCGATCCTGAATTTTAGGAATATATCCTGGTTTATCAGGAAATTC
>DNPQ01000220.1:0-216 GCA_003501335.1 Bacillota bacterium | reverse complement strand
GTTTGAATAATCACACCACAGCCACGACAATATTGATTATCTCCGCTCACTGTAAAATTCCTTTCTTACGAAACCGTTTAATAACAAGACGTTCTAACTGCCGAACTGCTCTAGTGCTTATAAACTCAGTTTCACTTAGGGGGGGAGTCCAAATGGTATATAATTCCATTCGATTACCACCCAGGATATCGGTAAAAAGCTGATCGCCGACGACTG
>DNPQ01000113.1 GCA_003501335.1 Bacillota bacterium | reverse complement strand
AATCAAACAATTGCTGGGCGGCATGGCGTCTGATCTTCTAAGAGAACTATTAAAACGCCTTAATTGAGAGAGTCCACTTCAGTGACCCCAATTTTTTACATACCAGGCCCCGGGAGGAGAGTCCTTCCCGGGGCCTGGTTTACAATCCTTGAGTCACCCGAATCTAAGGCATCGCTATATGCTGCATCTATCAAGCTTCCCCTCCATTTGCTTGCATTCCGCCATCATATCTCAAGATATTTTCGCCGGGTCGTACCCTGGTCTTACCGTTTCATTCTCCCAATCAAAGCCTTGGTTTCCTTATCGACGCACCGGGATTCCCTGATTTTTTGCAGCGCCTTGTTATAGGTAAAGTCGTCCCAATTGTTGTTCTGTAAATAGACCAAAGTCTTCTCCGGGAATTTTACGAAACAAATCGAAACCGTCCAGGCCACCGCCATTCTCGCATAATAACCCTCTTGTTTGACAGTGGCAAGGCTTGCCAGCACCTTGTCGATATAGGAGAGATTAATATAAAAGTTCAGCAGCATCACCACGGCAAAACGAACTTCGAATTCTTTATGGGAACTTAAATAAGGCTGTAAAAACTCCCAAACCCTCGCCGGATGATCCCGAGTGATTTTTAAATTGCTGCAAAAGCTGTCACAAGTCCCCCAATTATTAATCTTTGGCATAAAAGCGGCAACATAGCGCAATATCTCCTCAACATCGGCCTTGGCATATCCGATAACCAGTCCCTGTACCATCGTTTCTTCATACAATTCATCTTCGGCCGTTTCCGGATAATGCCGCCAATCCCCCTTAGCAAGTTCTTTTGCAAGGGCCCGAAGCTCTGGCAAACGCACCCCTACGAGATTAACGGTGTCGGGCAGTAGTTTACTTTGAAATTGCCGGTATTTTTCATCCGCCAATTCCAAAATTCGCTCTTTTACTGTTTTTTCCATAAAATAATCCTTATTTTATAAGTTATTTTCCTGCTTGGTTTGCTGCAGCATTTAATGCTGACAACATTTCCTTCATTTCGCTTAATTCCTCTTCAATCCGGTGCAAGTGGTTTTGCATATCATCGATTTCCTGCTCAGCCTTATAATTGATTGCAAAGTCAATCACCGACTCATGTTTGTCATGGGCGGCCTGCCGGTTTTGACTCATCATAATGACAGGCGCCTGGAAAGCTGCGATAAAGGAAAGGCAGAGGTTCAACAGAATAAACGGATAGGGGTCGAAGTGTACGGAAAAGATGGAAAGTGAATTGAGTACCATCCATCCTAAAAGAAACAATATAAAAAGGGTGATAAATATCCAACTGCCTCCAAAGGATGCGATCCGATCAGCCAAACGATCCGACCAGTGGGTCCGGCTTAAATATTCGTTATCAAGATGCGCGAGAATACTTTTTTCGTAACTATCCACCAGACGGTCAATCCGGTCGAGCTTAATTTGATTGATTTCAATATCAAATCCCTCAATTTGCGTAGAACCTGTATCAGGCGGAGCTTGATTCATTTTTTCATGCTTCGACATTGTTTTACCCTCCCGTTTTTTGGTTTTTTCCTATTCAGGCAGTGGGAATTCTTTAGAAAATAGCTGGTCCATAAATTTTCTTCAAAGATTCGCGATGCAATCCATCATTCCTGCCGGGAATGTTGCATTTCATCCTGCGAACCATGACTTGCAAAATGGAAATGAAAAAACCTGGGACCGTTGTTTAGGGAGGGTACTACTACTGGATCAATTTTCATCGCAGCGAAAAGCCCCGGCAAATTCCCCCCGGGAAGGGACAACCGCGCTGTTAAAAATGCTGCTGGAAATGGGGGGTAGATTCCGGGGAATAATGGGATTCCGTTTGAAGCGCCATAGAACATCATGGCATCCGGCGGGACTTTCTTCCCAGGGTATATTCGGCAGCCCGGAACCGATAATTTGGGCGAACTCAAATGAATTTATCCTTCCGGTTATCATGTCCAACGCTTAAGCCATTGCAAATTCCTGGTAATGAGTTCTATTCGCTGGGCCACACAGGCGGATGAACGTAAAAGATCCTCCGGGGTATGGGTCACATAGTCTAATAATTTGTCAATAGTTGTCGTTGCAACATGGACCCGGCTATCCAAAGATGAATAATAAATATAAACATTACCGTTTTTTCGCGCGACCACGCCGTTGCAAAACACTATATTGGATACGTCGACAATCCGCTGTTCACCCTCAGGAGCGATCAGATAACCCCCGGGCCGGTGGGTTATGATTTCCGGATGATTCAAGTCGGAAAGAAACGCATACAATACATAGCGCAGCCCGGCTGCTGTATTTCTCACTCCATGGGCAATATGCAGCCAGCCCCGGGAGGTTTTAATCGGGGCGGGTCCCTGTCCGTTTTTACTTCTTTAATGGTGTGATATTCTTTGGCATCGATAATCATTTCTTGATCAATTTGGGCATGCTCCATGCTATCCGTATAACTCCAGCCGATGCCGCGGCCTTTGCCGGCTTCGATAATGCCATCCTGCAACCTTGTATACAGTGCATATTTTCCGTTAATAAATTCGGGATGCAAGACCACATCGCGCTGTTGCGATGAGATGGTTTGTAAATCGGGCAGCCGCTGCCAGGTTTTTAAATCCTTGGTCCGGACGATGCCGCAAGCGGCCACTCCATCGGATGTATCACCTTCCGGCCCATCCGGATCTTTTCGTTCAATGCAAAAGAGTCCGTAAATCCAGCCGTCTTCATGTTGAACCACCCGCATATTGTAAACATTGATATCCGGTTCAACCGTTTCCGGCATCACCACCGGATCATCCCAAAAAGTAAACCCATCGATTCCGGTTTCACTCTCCGCCACCGCAAAAAAAGACTTCCGATCGGCACCTTCAACCCGGGCCATCAAATGGATCTTGCCGCCCAATTCAACGGCGCCCGGATTCCATACGCTATTGATTCCCATCCGTTCCATCAAATAAGGATTGGTTTGATCATTCAAATCATAGCGCCAAAACAAAGGGGTGTGTTCCCGGGTTAATACCGGATAGCGGTATCTATCATAAATACCGTTGCCAAGACTTAATTTCTCGTTTTTTAAAGCAATCAGCGTCCGGTATTGCTCCTTTAAAGCGGCCAATCTCAACTCAAAAGACTGTGGTTCCATTTTCACGGCTCCTTATTCCCCTTCATTCAACCCCCTCCCTAAATATGCGGTGACATTTTGAAACTTTTGTTTTCGCAGGGACGAAGCCAGACAGCCAGAAAATTGTTTGGAAAGGGTTGATTGCTTTGAAACGGGAAATTCGAGGGCGGTGACGATTTGAAGGAATCATAGGAAAGAAAGATAGCCCATCCACCCGTTATTAGCGGTATTTGCGACAATAATATCCAAAGTTGAAAGTCAATCCGCTATATTTCGTTCTGCTTCTCTTCAAGTTCAAAAGCAGCTACTGCTCGGTTTAAACTATCCGCGATCTGGCTTAAACTATCCGCGAAAGCTGCTACTTCTTCTGACGAAGCGCTTTGCTCCTCTGCGGTCGCCGAGACTTCCTCCGTGCTAGCCAAGCTTTCTTCACTTATGGATGCTATCTCGGCAATTTTTTCAATGATTGTATTATTGTCGTCCGACATCTTACGGGTGGATTGAGCTACCACCTCAATTTGAGTCAAATTATTGTTTAATGCTTGAGTAATCTCTTCAAAAGTTTTGGAAGCCCGAGAAGTAAGATCCTTCCCGTTTTCCGCTCTTGCCATTCCCTGTTGCATTGCCTGGACTGCCTGGGTTGTCCGTCCTTTAATTTTGGCAATTAAATCTTCGATCATCCCAACGGCCTGTTTAGATTGGTCGGCAAGTTTTCCGGTTTCTTGAGCGACAACAGCAAAGCCTTTTCCGTGCTCACCGGCGCGAGCTGCTTCAATGGCCGCATTTAAAGCTAACAAACTAATCTGATCGGCTATACCACGAATTGCAGAGATTATTTCATTAATCTCATCGGTAGATTTACTGAGTTCGCCGATTACTCCATCCATTTGTTTCGTTGAAAGATATAATTCTTGAATTTCATCGGCCACGTCGATAGTTGCTTTCAAACCAACTTGGGCCGACTGAACCACTTTTTGGGAAGCAGAGGCGATCGTCTCTGTATCATCTGATACCTTCCGCACCATTTCTGAAAACAATTGTGCTTTCCTGGTAGCTTCGGAAATCTGATTTGCTTGTTTAACGGAACCGTTCGTCATTTCTTGCATCGCCATGGCTACTTCAGAAGCTGAACGACCGGTTTCCGAAGAAGCGGTTTTTAATTCCTGACTCGCTCGGGACAAGGCTTCCGATTGAGAGTTAATATTACTGATCAGTTCCCGTAATCCGCTAATCGCCTGATTGAGTCCAGCTACCACTCTCAAAATCTCAGGGGAACCGTCGGCCCTAATCTGATGCGTCAAATCACCTATCGCTATCGATTTTGCCGCCGCCTCCACCTGTTTTAACGGCATGGAAATTGAATTAACGATTACTAGACCCAGTATGATCGAAAATACCAAACTAATCGTCAGGATAACTACCCCTGTTGTTCGCGATTCGCTCAAAAACCGGTTATTTTCCGTTATAGCGTTTATCGTGGCAGAAGCTATATTAGATTCTACAAGACCAATTTTTATATTTAATTGAAATAAACTACTACGAAGCAGTTGGTAATTGGCCATGCTAGGCGTATCGGATACCAATTTTTTAATAAACGCGACTTTACCGTAAATATCTCTTTTATTTTCCGCGTCTAACCAATCAAAAATAATTAATCGATCCGTAATACTGGAAAGTGAATTATTCGTTACGGAACTGTCATTACTAATCTTCTCCAAATAAACGGTTCTAAGTTCGGCAATCGTTTGCTTCAGTCGCGAAATCTGATCTGTCTTCCCGGAGCTGTCTATAAAAACGATTTGAGTTGTTTTTTGCATCGTTTTAATAATCTTGTCACTCGTATACGCCTGTATACCTAAAAAAATTATCATTACGATAATGACTATCAATAATTGATAAAATACTTTCAGTCGAATCAGACCGGTTGCCTTGGCAATCTTGGAAAATTGGTCGCCCAGGTGTATTGCCTTCTTAATCATGCTTTTCTCTCCGTTTAGATTGTTGATATAACCTATGTCATCGGCGGATATTGTAGTGTTAATGCAGGTAAATCCCGCCTAAAATAAAATTTCAGCGACGGGATTTACCTGATTTGTTGGATGTAAATATTATTTTATCTGCAATTTTTTATATAGCGCCTAACCCTTTTGCCAGTAATTTTTTAAGTTCTTCAAATTCATCATTCGGCAAAGTCTTGACCGGTAACGGCTTTGCGCAAAAAGCTTCGCCCCATAATGGTCCATTTTCATATTTAGGAACAAGGTGAACATGAGTATGGGGAACTAGGTCGCCTAATATAGCATAATTAATTTTATTGGGCTTCAAATTTTTAAAAATTACCTCAGCCACTTGAGCCACTTCATCCATGTATTCATGGAGTTCGGAAGGCGGTAATTGAAAAAGTTCGGCGCAATGGTCATGATATGCAACCACGCAACGGCCAGGGAAAGTTTGATCTTTAAAAAGATAAACTGTACTTTTATTCAGTCGGCACACTTCAACCATCAAGTTATCAAGCCTAGCGTCCTTCATGCAATAAAAACATTTCTGATCAATGTTCATATATATCCCCTTCTCTACTTAATTAACCGGAGGCGTACCCACTCCGGATTGGCAGATCATGCAATAAAAAGCCTGAAAAAGGCCGACTGAAAGCACCCATGGGAACTACTATTTTTATACACCATGGATGCCAATACAATTTTCGGCAATGCCGCTCATCCACCAATGGAAAGATGCAACGCCTTCGGCAATACTAAGCTAAACCAAGGCACGGTGGCGACCAATAATAAACCCAAAAGGATGATTAAAAAATAAGGCATATATCTGGGAGCCGCTTCTTCCACCGTAGAGTCAAGCACTGAACAGGCCACGTAGAAGTTGACACCGATCGGTGGCAAAAACGAACCCACTCCCATGGAGATAACTAGCGCAATTCCTAACTGTATAGGATTAATACCATATTGCGGAGCTAATGGTAACAACATCGGGCCCAAAATCAATAGGGCCGGGAGACCGTCCAGCATCGAAGCCAATACAATCATGACTAGAATGGAGCATACCGTGAACATTAACCCTGATCCCCCAAAGTAACTGAGAAATTTCGTAATCAGAGTTGGTAAATTGCCAATAACTAGCGATCTGGAGAGCGCTCCTCCAGCTGCGCACAATAGTAAAATCATCCCTGAAGTGATGGCCGCATGTCCAAAGGAGGCCCATAATTCTTTCCAGCCTACTTTGCGATATAACAGCAAGGCTATTGAACAGGCGTAAACAACTGCAAAAGAAGAGACTTCCGTCGGAGTAGCAATTCCTCCCACGATGCCTGCAATAAGAATAAGTGGCACTAATAAGGCCGGTACTGCAAAAAACGTGCTCTTGAATACCTCTTGCAACGGAGTTTTATTACCCTTTGGCCAACCTTGGGTTATTGACCGAAAATAAATAAAAATCATCAACGCCAGCGCTATTACCGTTGCCGGAATAATTCCCGCAATAAAAAAGGTGCCGACAGAAAGTGAACTGGCCGAAGCCATGACCATCATATTAAGGCAAGGCGGAATAGTCTCCCCCATAACTCCCGCTGAAGCAAATACCGCCGTACTCTCGGCGGGATGATACCCTTCCTCTTTCAACATCCCTTTCATTGTGGTACCAACCGCGGCAATATCTGCAACCTTCGACCCCGAAATTCCTGAGAAAACATACATGAAAACAATCGAAGCTTGCATTAACCCGCCCCGAAATCGTCCTACCAACGAATAAACCCATCTCGCCAAAGGTTTGGTCAAACCGCCCTCACCCATGATATTCCCCGCTAAAATAAAAAATGGTATTGCCAGCAAGACCATTTCGCCGGTTCCAGTCACCATCGATAACGGAACACAAATGATATCCGCAGATTTCGAACTAATCAAAAACATATAAGATACAATGGCTAGCACAAAAACGATCGGCACACCGGCAATCACTAACGCTAGTAATGAAAAAATGGCAAACAGCATCCCACTAAATCCATTCCACGGCCCTAAATATTGCTGAGCCAAAAACCAAACTATTCCTAGGGCCAATATCAACAATCCGCCAACGATTCTGACCCGGAGTGGATATTTCGCAATACGCCGTAATGCAAAAATTGCCAAAAGGACCATGCCGAGAATGAATGGCAACAAGGCCCATGACTTACGTATTTCAAGCGCCGCAGTCCACTGCGTCCAACCTTGGTTAAACATCGCGTGCGCTAAAAATAAAGTGATGACAGCTACGATCAAAATCACATAATTTCCTGCCGTTTCACAATATTCTCGCACTCTATCCGGAAGACGGTTCAATACAAAATGCATTGACATCTGTTCTCCGCGATGGTAAGCGAGCGCGCCTCCGATAAAAGCCAGAGTGCCCAGGGCAAATCCAGCTACTTCATTTGCCCAAGTGATCGATTGACCCGTAATTGCCCGAAACACCGTGCTTCCAAACAGCAGTAATACTTCAAGGAATAGAACAGTTGCTACAGCCACGTCAAATATCTTTTCCACCCAAGGCGCAAAATTATAGTTGTAAGCTACGGTTGAATTACTTTCTGACTTGTTGGACATTATCCTATCCTCCTCAAATGTGTATTTTGGAATGATCGAGCCTCGCCTTGGTTATCGATTCTCCCAATGCTTTTAGTACGGTACCGAATTGTTCGAGACTTTTTCCACTTGCAGATGATGTTACGGAGAGTTAAAAAATTGGCTTGGGTATGGTTAGATATACCCAAGCGCTAAATAGATGTTTTATATTTTATTTGATTTTTCGAATACTGTTAAGCAAATCGGTGACCCCAATCTGTTTTGCATAGCTATTTTGATAATCAATTGCCGCTTTTGCAAATTTGGAGGTATCAATTTTAACAATTTTTACTCCTTGTTTTTTAAGCGCTTCAAAAGCCTGTTTTTCTTTAATCGGGGTTAAACTACGTTCCTTATCGGCAGCAAACTTAGCACCGGCTAAAATGATTTTTTTATCCTGATCACTTAGTTTATTCCAAGTTTGGATCGACATATTAAAACATAATGGGCCAAAAAGATGTTCGGTAACAGCCACGTTCTTAGCTACTTCATAAAATTTATTAGAAAAAAGAACTGGAGCGCACTGTTCCATCCCATCAATGACACCGGATTGAAAAGCGGTATAAATTTCGCCAAAAGCTAACGGAGTAGGATTGGCGCCCATTAATTTCATAGCGGCTATATTAGTGGGAGTCTCAATGCAACGAATTTTAAGACCTTTAAGATCATCCGCAGTATTGATTGTCTTTGAAGTAAGAACATTACGATAACCCCAGCTGTCAAACCAACTCAATACCTTGATATTCGATTTTTCGGCTAAAGCAGCCAACTGTGCGCCAACCGGGCCATCAATCGCTTTATGGAACTGATTATAATTCTTCCAAAGGAATGGTAAGTCCAAAACTCCAAATTGTTTAACAAAACTACTCATAATTGCAGTACCACCGCACCGCAAATCAATAACACCCATTTGGAGTGATTGTAATTCTTCACTTTCGCCTCCCAATTGACTATTGGGATAGATTTGAATTTGAATATCATTACTCTTACTATTTACATACTGGGCAAAAGCCAGTGAGGCATAATGAACACAGTCTGCATTTGGATCCGGGACTTCAACATGACCTAATTTAAGAATAGTTTTCCCATTATCGGCTAAACCAACGCAGCTTATTACTAAAAAAGCCATCAAAAATGCGCCAAACAAACAAATTTTTTTCATTTACTATCTCTCCCCTTTAATTTTTAATACAGCATTTTGAAAAGTAATCTTGGCATCACCCCTTTCGCTATTATAATTCGTTCGGGAACTCTTCTTTTCTTTCTTTTCGCAAATACTCTTTAGATTACAATATTTTCCGGTTGCTGCCCGTTCAAGACCTTTACTACATTTTGGGAACATATCAAACTGACAGCGTTAATGGCTTCCTTAGAATACATACCGATATGTGGCAATATTGTTATATTATTCAAAACCAAAAGTGGGTTCCCCGTCGGTGGCTCTTTTTCCATAACATCCAAGCCTGCCGCTGATAGTTGTCCGTTTTTCAGGCAGTCAAACAATGCTTTTTCATTCACAATCCCGCCCCGGGACGTATTTATTATAAAGCTTCCTTTTTTCATCATTTCCATCTGCTTCTTATCGATGAGATTCCTCGTTTCATCATTTAACGGTACATGGATGGACAAAAAATCCGCCTGTTGTAACACTTCTTCAATCTTAACAAGATTAACATAAGCAAGTTCAGCAGGAACCTTTGTTATATAAGGATCATAGGCCACAACTTTCATTCCAAAACCGCCAGCTCTTTTTGCTACTTTTTTGGCAATCGTGCCAAACCCTATAAGGCCAAGAGTTTTATAGCAAACATCGATGCCAATGGTCTTTTCCCAAACACCTTTTTTGACCTCTCCGGCAGCAAAAGATACTTTTCTCGCAATATCCAACATTAAACTAAAAGCTAAATCAGCTACTGCATCGGAGTTTACTGCCGGGACATTTGTAACGCGCAAATTATTCATCTTCGCAGCTTTAAGGTCAATATTATCGGTTCCTGCCCCATGTTTACAAACTATTTTTAGCTTGTTTGCTTTTTCAACTGCTTTTTGGGAAAACTCATGTGCGCCTATTATGAGTGCATCATAGTTTCCAATTACTTGCAAAAATTTTTCTTCCTCGTATTTACCGTTTTCAAAATCGACTTCAAAACCATTGTCCTTCAAAATATTCAGCGGCTCATCACTGACTTGGCCGAAAGATCGGGAAGTAATCAAGACCTTTTTTGACATAGAACGCCCCCCCTTTTCAATATTTCTACAAATCCTTTTACTGCAAAACTCTGCTTACCTGATGAAATGATGGTTTCAACCCTTATCTCCGGTTGGGATTCTTTCAGCAACACTTCATATATCTTGGAGCTATTGCTATTCCCGCCTATCAAAATTGCATCAATTTCTCTCCGTTTGCTTTTCATTAAATTTTCAAATGCAACGATGACTCCTCCGGTAATAACCCCTTCAAGATAGGATTTACGTTTAAAATTGTCACAAGCATTGAAAATCTTCGTCGTATGAACCATATATAACGCCCGGTTGAATCCATACTCTTTCAAATGCTTAAATCCAAGCAAAACGCCATCCTTATCAAATTCATCTGTATCACATGCAACAGAATTTGAGAGAATTGTATCTTTTGTAACAGAGTAAAATAATTCTCCTGAAAAAGTAGATAATATATCATAAATTTCAACGTTTTTAATAAATGCTATGTGCGTATGCGATCCGGGAAAAAAAGCAGCTATGCTTCCAAATTTGAGTTGGTCAAAAGTATCAGATAACATTCCGAAAATTTCTATTTCCTCGCCGCGCATATTGTTAACACTACAAATGTTGCCTAGGTCTGCAGAAAAGTTGTCGCCGATGCTCTTTACCCCTCTGATAAGATGTATATCCCTTTTAAAAAAATTCGGTTCAAAATATGTAAAGATTCCTTGGCAAAGCTTTTCCAGCGACAAAGGTGTAGAAAGATGCGGAACTTCCGTTATTCCAAAAGGACTGGTGAGCATACCCGATCCATAAATATCAAGAATCTGGTTATCTTCAACATGATTGTTCTTAAGTAACGCTTCATACAATTCCTTCAATGCCCGTACAAGAATCTCGTTACTGCCAGCGATTGATGAATCTTTTGAACCAATGTTTCTTTTAACCTCGTCAATTACCTGATAATTATTCAATAAATACGCTCTTGTGTTTGATGTTCCCGAATCAAAATATACGTTATACATTTTTCCTCCATGTATACATGCATACATGCATATTATTGATGTGGCGAGATTATTGTAAATTCAATAAAGCATAAGCTTTAAAGTGTTATATTTTATACCAGCCCTTCTATCTTTTTTTTGTACGCTTGTGCCGTTTGGGTTATTTTATAATATTCTCCGGAGTAGATAGCTTTTTTGTTCACCAGATTGCCCCCAACGCCAACACCTTTTACGCCAGCGTTAATAAATTGGTCGATATTCTCAACGCTTATTCCGCCAACAGCTACAACCGGTATATGACTAAGTGGCGCCAGTAGAGCTTTAATATACTCGATTCCCAATACTCCAGCGGGAAAAAGCTTTACAATATCTGCACCAGCATTATAAGCAGTCACCATTTCAGAAGGAGTCAAAGCCCCAGGTATAGAAATTTTTCCTAATTCTTTTACCTTTTGAATGACTTTGACATCCGTATTTGGCGAAATCACATATTCAGCGCCTGCAGAAACAGCACTCATCACTTGCTCTGTCGTAAGAACGGTGCCCACGCCCAGACATACCCGTTCACCAAATTCTCTTTTAATAATTTCCAGAGATTTTAGAGTATCCAATTCTTTATTTTTATCTTGCTGGTCAAATGTTACTTCTAAAAGCTTGACCCCGCCTTCCAAAAGAGCTCCGACTGTTTCTTTCATTTTGTCTGAGCCAATGCCCCGGATTATTGCAATAATTTTTTCTGCAAGCAAGCTAGCTTTGATATCTGTCATCGTAAATCCTCCATTAAAATTTATTCTTGTCTCACCAACCATCTTGATAAGTTGTATGAGTACTCGCAATAGTCTTTTAAAGACGGAAGCTATGTTCAGAAATTTCGAACTGCTCAAATTCTATTTAACCAAATATCCTCCATCTACCGGTATGACTGCGCCATTTATATAATTAGAAGCATCCGATGCAAGAAAAATTGCTAATCCTTTTAAGTCCTCAGGTAATCCCCACCGGCCAGCTGGAATTCTTAATAATATTTCTTCATTCCGCGTTTGATCATTTATTAAAGCTGTATTTAAGCTTGTATCCATATATCCAGGCGCAATTGCATTAACATTTACACCTCTTCCAGCCCATTCATTTGATAACGCTTTTGTCAACTGCGCTATTGCTCCCTTACTTGCTGCATATGCAGGCACCGTGTACCCTCCAAAAAAACTTAACATCGATGCCATATTAATAATTTTTCCTTTACCTTTGTCAAGCATTATTCTCCCGGCGAGTTGAGAAAGTTGAAAAACGGAAGTAAGGTTAATTTCAATAACATCATCCCAATACTCGATAGGGAAATCTTCGCACTTAGACCGCCTTTGTATTCCCGCGCAGTTTACTAAGACATCAAGCGTTCCGCCTAATTTGCTTACTGCTTCATCAAATGCTTTTCTTAAACTCTCACGATTTCCAAGATTACCTTTCAGCGCATGAACTTTTGAACCATCGCCTTGAATTTCTTTGGCGACATTGAATACATCATCTGCAATATCAATAATTGCAATCTCAGCCCCGGCATCATGAAGGCCTTCGACAATGCCTCTTCCAAGGCCCATACTTCCTCCGGTAACAATTGCCTTTTTTTTATTTAAATAAAATTTGTCCATGTACATAATACTTATTTCCCTTCTTCGTTACATCTTTTCCCATCCTGCACATATATACCAAATGATTTATCATTTTATGAAACCGGTTCCTATTCACTTAATGAACGTTCCCTTACTTAAGATTATCCTTTGTCCAGCCAAATCTCTCTATCAATTTCAGCTCGGTTAAAGATAAACTCGAACTGCAACTACGATTAAACTTTTGAGGTGTCTATCATCCCGGACTCGCAGCATAGCTGCGAGTCTAGCATAAGCAATGTTTAACTCGACTTATTTAAAATTTCCTGTTTCTATTTTTTCGACTTCCTCTAACGCATTAGTAAGAAATTTTTGATTTTCAGGAGTTTTCCCTTCAAGGAACTTTACAGATAACCAATTCTCAACCATTTCAATTGCATTCATCGAACCAACAACCCTGCTGCCTAAAGTTAAAATGTTTGCATTATTGATTATCCCACATTGACGCGCTGTAAAAATTCCTTCACACGCAACAGCGTATACACCTTTAAACTTATTAGCTACAATACACATTCCCGCTCCGGTTCCACAAAAAAGAAGCGCTTTATCAACTTCTTTAGACTGCACCTTTTTAGCAACTGCAGTAGCAACTTTATAGTAAGGCAGATCAGTATCTTTTTCAGTTGCTCCTAAATCCACCACTTCGTATCCGGACTTAATTAAATGCTCCTTAATTACTTCTTTCAAAGGGTATCCGGCAAAATCCGCTCCAATTACTAGCCTCATAAGAAATACCTCACTCTCTATTTGAAAATTAATTCATCTGTTATTGAAAACGGTATCACATATAATACAAATAATCATTGGAACCAGTTCCAATGATTATTATACCAACTTAACAATATCTTGTCAATAATATAATAAACTTTTCACAAAAACCGCCTTTATTTAGGGGGAAAGGCTAATTACCTGAGTAGGAAACATTCTTTAAGCATCGGAAAAAATCCAACCTAGATATTAGAAACCACCCTTTATTGACCATTATCTAACTTTGCTGTATTATATAAAAGATGGGCATTTAAACTTTTCATGGTAGTACGAAATTTTAACGCGTTTGAAACCAGTTCCAGCGTTTTTGCATTAAAACTGGTTTCAATATTTACGTATCTCCTTTTCGAGGTGAAACTTAGGTTGTTTAATTCTGATCTGTTTTTTCCATAAAGTTTAACCATTTATTAGAACCGGTTTTATAAAACTATACGGGCAAACCTAACTACGAACCCCATGGCAAGGTTCATCAACGATGTTCTCGACGACTGCTTCATAGTTTTTATTTGTAGTTGATTCAAATTGATTGAATATCCGGTTTTATTTTTTTAAGCTTTTTGAGGAATTTCTTATTTCATAAAACAAATTAAAATTAGGAAGAAGAAATAAAATATATGAAACTAACTATTACAGATATTGCCAAAAAAACAGGTATGTCGAAGTCGACGGTATCACGAGTCCTAACGAATAACCCAAATGTAAATATTGATACTCGACTTAAAGTTCAAAAAATAATTGATGAAAATAAATATCAACCAAATTCTTTAGCGAGAGGGTTATCAACTGGAAGATTAAATATTATCGCTTTAATCATAGAAGACATAAGAAATCCCTTTTATTCCGAATTAACATGGATTATAGAGAATGAATTTAGCAAAAATGGATTTATGGTTGTACTTTTTAACACTGATTATAATCTCAAGAAAGAATTGCTATATCTTAAAACAGCAAAACACTACGGATTTGCCAGTATTATTTTAATGTCAGCTATGGAAAACGATAGTCTTGCCTCGATAATAAAATCTATGAATTGCCCAGTATTGATGTTAAATAGGTATATAAACTCTTTTGAAGGGGACACTTTGATTACCGACAACTTCCAAGGCGGATATCTTGCTACCAGACATTTAATCGAGCTCGGTCATACTAAAATCGGAATGCTAACGGGCTCGCTGGATAGCAGTACCCACAAAGAAAGACATGCTGGTTATGTTAACGCATTAAAGGCTTTTAATATTGAATATAATGATAGATATGTTTCATCGGGAAAATTAACCATACAAGGCGGCTATGAATATGGATTATCCATTCTTGAAATGGGAGATGATAGACCTACAGCCGTTTTCACTTCTAACGATCTCATGGCTATTGGTGTTATAGAGGCTTTTAAAAAGAAAGAAATGTCAATTCCAAAAGAATTGAGTGTAATAGGATTTGATGATATTCCTATTGCCTCCATTTCTAGCATTAATCTTACAACAATAAGACAATCATATAGTGAAATAGCAAATAATGTAGTCAAGCTGACACTCGATAGAATTAATAATAAAAGTGAGCAAGCCAAAAAATTTATTTTTAGTCCGAAATTAATTGTTAGAGGAACAACAAGGCAGATTTAGTGATTCTTTTTCCTATCCATTGGAAAGTCTATATGGCATACCATCCATGACTTTCTAAGAATAATTAAGGATTCCTTAAAAAGTGATCAAATCCTTAACCCACACTTGCAATACTTTATTGGATGGCCTGAATTTCAAACCATCCTTCCTTTCGATTCATCGTTTATACTTCAGTTCCGGAAAGGCTATCCGTTTAGATATTGAACGAAGTCAATGAAATAATTCTAATCCTGGATAAGAATTAAGATCTTAAGACTTATTCAGTGATCCCTAAATAAATTGAATCAAAAACTACTTAACATTTCATAGCTGGTCTGAATCAACTACTGTATTATCTTCGCTTTTTCACCCTTTTTATGCCATTACCCCGCCGTGATTTTCTACACCATTCCTTAAAATATTAACCAACCTGATTTTTTGGCTTCCGGTTTCCCAAATAGGCTTCCTTAACACGCGGATCTTGAGCCAACTCAGCAGCCGAACCCGCCAGGGCAATCCGGCCGTTTTCCAGCACATAGCCACGATTAGCGATTTTCAGGGCCATGTTGGCATTCTGCTCAACCAGCAACACCGTTGTCCCTTTGGCATTAATCTCCTGAAT
>DNPQ01000152.1 GCA_003501335.1 Bacillota bacterium | reverse complement strand
CGGAAGAATTTGAAAAGGTTGTCCGCTCCATGGCCATGTTGGGAATTCATAAGGTGAGGATCACGGGCGGTGAACCGTTGACCCGTGCCGATGTATGTCAAATTATCGAACGGATTTCAACCATACCCGGTATACAGGATATTAGCATGACGACCAACGGGATTCATCTGGATAAAATGGCCGAAAAATTAAAAACAGCCGGACTTTCGCGGCTGAATATCAGCCTGGATTCCCTGAAAGCGGTTAAGTTCAATTATGTAACGGGCGGAGGAAAGCTTGCCGATACGTTGCAGGGTATTGAAAAAGCATTGGAGTTGGGTTTAACTCCGGTAAAGATCAATACCGTTTTGATCAAAGGTGTCAATGATGATGAAATCGATGATTTTATCCATTTGGCAAAGGACAAGCCGTTGGAAGTGCGGTTTATCGAGTTGATGCCTATTGGACGGTTCGGGGAGGAGAATTCGGATAAAATCGTTTACAATTCTGAGATCATTCATGCCCGGCCTGAGCTGATTTTCTGTGAAGACAGCTTGAAAGGCCATCCGGCAACCTATTATAAGATTGAAGGATATCAAGGAAAAGTCGGCTTTATCAGTCCGATGGGCCATAAATTTTGCAGTAGTTGCAACCGGATCCGGCTGACTTGCGACGGCAAGATTAAACCCTGTCTTGGTAACAACGGAGAGGTGGATATTACCAACATATTGCGGCAAAACCCGGACCTGTTGGACGCCGCGGTCCAAAAAACGATTTTTGAGAAACCCCGGTGTCATCATTTTGAAACCAGCTTTTCTTCAATACGGAACATGAATATGATTGGAGGGTAAAATGGGACTTACACATATTGATGAGCGGGGTAATGCCCGCATGGTGGATGTTTCGCCGAAAGCTGTCACGGCGAGAGAGGCTGTGGCAACTGGGAGAGTATCGATGAAACCCGAGACGCTGAAAATGGTTGTTGAAGGGAATATGCCTAAGGGAGACGTCTTTTCTACGGCGCGAATCGCCGGTATCATGGCGGCTAAACGGACCCAAGAATTGATTCCCATGTGTCATAACGTGCCGTTGGACGATGTAACGGTTGAATTATCCGCCGACGAGATGCGGCATTGCGTTGATATCAAGGCTGTGGCGCGCTGTACCTGGAAAACAGGTGTAGAGATGGAGGCGTTAACGGCGGTTTCTGTCGCCGGACTGGCGGTTTACGATATGTGTAAGGCGGTCGACAAAGAGATGGTTATCGGGGATATCACATTGATTAAAAAAAGCGGTGGAAAATCCGGGGATTACATTCGAAAAATTGATAATATTTAAGATAAAGGCGGGCATCGGTATGGTTAAAGTTGTGGCAATCAATATCAGCGAACAAAGGGGCATTCCTAAAACAACCGTCTCCGAGGGAGAGTTTATCACGGATTTTGGGCTTAAAGGCGACGCTCATGCCGGGAATTGGCACCGGCAGGTGAGTTTCCTGGGACAGGAAAGTATCGATAAGATGAAAGCTTTGGGCATTAAAGACTTGGGCGCCGGACAATTTGCCGAGAATATTACCACCGAGGGGATCGTTTTGTATTCCCTCCCAATCGGTACAAGGCTTGATATCAACGGGGTCATTTTTGAAGTTACCCAGATCGGCAAGGAATGCCATCAAGGATGTGCTATTTTTCAGCAGATTGGGAAATGCGTCATGCCCAAGGAAGGTATATTTGCGCGGGTGATTCAAGGCGGGACTGTCCGGCCGGGGGATGAGATAACGATAGAAAAATGAGATTTAGCCACAGAGGAAAGATATTTTAACCGCTCTTAAGAACATAGCGTATTTTTTTCTAAGGATGAGAGGCAATACGATGAAAATTATGGTAATGGAAGAGATTATGTCCTGCAATGAAGAACTGGCGGAGGCCAATCGGGCGGATTTTGCGGCGGGGAGGATAACTGTCGTTAATGTAATGGCATCGCCGGGCGCCGGTAAGACCAGTTTGATTATGGAGCTTTTGGGCAGGCTCTCCGGTGAACTTCCCTTCAGTGTCATTGAAGGGGATATCGCTTCGGCCATCGATGCCGAAAAAATCGAAGCCATGGGTATTCCGGTGATACAGATTAATACCGGCGGCGGTTGTCACCTGGATGCCAATATGATCAAGGAAGCGGTCACGGAATTGCATCCCAAAGATGATTCTATCCTCTTCATTGAAAATGTGGGCAACTTGATCTGTCCTTCTACGTTTGACCTTGGTGAAACCATTCGGCTGGTAATTGCCAGCGTCCCGGAGGGACACGACAAGCCTTATAAATATATATCCATGTTTGAAGCGGCGGATGTGATCATTTTAAGCAAAACCGACCTGTTACCGTATGTTCGATTTGACAAAGAAAACTTCGTTAAAGGGATTCGGGCTTTGAATCAAAAAGCCCCCTTATTTGAGGTTTCTTGTACCACCGGTGAGGGGCTGGAGAAAGTAGCCGAATGGTTGAAGGAGATTGCAAGAGTAAATAAATTAAAGGTAAGGCGCTGATGAAGCGAAAGCAGCAAAAAAACAAAAGGGTTTATCTCCCGTCATCACTTGATTTTGGGTTAAAACCATTTATAATGAAGATGGTTGCAGAAAGTTTAGCAATTCATTTTTTTATCTTCTTCAAGTACAATTCATTCTTCTGATTATGTTCTTCACACATACATCAGACATCAGACATCTTATTTTCAAATTCAGCCTCAACTGTTGACGAATAGAAAAACTTCAATGAGTAAATCCCTTTTGGAGTCTGCATATATTTACCATTAATACCCGTTTGTTAAGATGTTTGGGAAAGATGGAGGGGATTTGATGGGGAGTAGAGAAATGGCTGCAAAAAGTGACTATATTGTAAATTCCCATGAAAGATGCAAGAGATATCAAGTTGAACCGGACAGGCTATATAGCAGTAAGATTATTTGTGGCCAAGAGCTCTTGAAGAAGCTTGATGAAAAGAGGGAACTATTAGTTACGGCTGAGCTCTATATGAACCAATTATATAATTTTGTGAAAGGATCGAATTTTTTTTCCATACTAACCGATGAGGAAGGCTGTATTTTAAGTGTAATAGGAGACGAAAGAATTCTATCCGAGGCCTCTTCACTTAAAATGGAGCCGGGAGCGTATATGGATGAACGCAGCATCGGGACAAATGCCATGGGCACGGCTCTGGCCGAGGGAAAGCCGGTACAGGTATCGGGTGAGGAGCATTATATCAGGAAGTATCACCGTTGGACCTGCTCAGCTTCGCCAATACGAAATACCAAGGGTGAAATTATCGGGAGTATTGATTTAACAGGTTACAGTGAGTATGTAAACTTGCATACGCTGGGTATGGTAGTGGCGGCTGCGATTGCAATAGAAGAAATGTTGGATATAAAGAGATACACTGAAGAATTATCCATGGCGAAGAAGTTTACAGAGACTATCATTGATTCTATTGAAACGGGGATATTAACCTCTGATTTAGAGGGTAATATAAAAACAGTCAATCGCCATGTTGCGGATATGTTGGGCTATCGCCCGGATGAAATGAAATTGATAAAAATATGGGATTTGCTGGAAGATTGGGAGGGCGTGAAAGTTTCCGTTATGAACAAACAAACCTTTGCAGATGAGGATGTTTTTGTGAATTCCAGGAGAAACAAGCTTCAATTTAACGTAAGCGCCTATCCACATCTTGATGGCGAACAAAATATAGTGAATATTGTTTTTGTTTTCAAGGAAGTCAAAAAGGTTCGAAAGCTGGTTAATAAAATCATGGGGCACCAGGCTATTTACACTTTTGACAACATCATCGGAAAGAATAAAAATTTTGTTAGGATCATTGATTATGCCAAAAAGATTGCAGATAGCCGATCCAATGTGTTGATTATGGGTGAAAGCGGTACGGGGAAAGAACTCTTTTCACAGGCAATGCACAATTACAGCAACAGAAAGGATGAACCTTTTATAGCATTAAACTGCGGCGCAATACCAAGGGACCTGATAGAATCGGAACTGTTTGGGTATGAGGGAGGAGCTTTTACAGGCGCCAAAAGCGCCGGTCAGCCTGGGAAATTTGAGATTGCAGATGGCGGTACAATTTTTTTGGATGAAATCGGTGAAATGCCG
>DNPQ01000502.1:2147-4769 GCA_003501335.1 Bacillota bacterium | reverse complement strand
CCATCAACCGGAGCCGTAATTAATGTCTCATCTCTTAAAAAAATCACATCAGCCCAAAATCCCTTTTCCATGGTTCCCCACTCGGTAACCACCGGTCGCCAGGACAAATATTCGATCAAAATCCCGAATCCTTCAATAATCAGAAGTAAAATGAGAAATCCGCCAATGATCCGGAATACGCTAACCAATTTCGGGCGATGACGTCGAGATGTCTCCCCTATTTTAGAATATGCATGATTCAAAAAAAATCGCTCCATCAATTATCATTTATTGTAAAGAAATTATTCCCATCATACGCCCCTTGGTACCTTTTTCAATACGATAGGAAAAGAAGTCTTCATTGTGACAACCTGTACAAAGATTTGCAATATCAATATGCTCTGGTTTGACACCGGCGTGCTGCAATAAATAGGAATTAAAACCACTTAAATCAACTTCAAAGCCAGACTCTGTTGGAATGACCGTTTCTGAATTGACCTTACCAAATAAATCAGCCACTTCTGAAGAAACTTCAAAGCAGGCCGAACATATAGAAGGGCCTATAGCGACTTGACAATTACCCGGGTCGGTTTTAAAATCATGAATCATTCTATCCATTGTTAACCTGGAGATTTCTGCGATAGTCCCCCGCCATCCGGCATGAATAATTGCAATAGCAGGAGTCATTGGATCATAGATAAAGATGGGCAAACAATCTGCGGTGAGTATTCCGAGTACCACGCCTCTCTCAGCCGTAATCAGAGCGTCTGTTTTGGAGAGCGCAGTCTGCAGTGATAACGCTCCAGCACCCAAATGGCTTTTGTCTACAATCTGAATATTGGTGCTATGGATTTGCTCTGCAGTCACCAAATTTTCTAAATTTAAATACAAAGAATCAAGGAACAACTTCCGATTGAAGATAACTTGTTCTGGCTGATCTCCAGTATGGAGAGCCATATTTCCATAATCCCTAGATGAAACGGCCTGAATAACCGCCCCATTATTAAGGGATAAGGCTTGGTATTTTTTTAATCCGGCTCCCGTTACACAAGACCAAGTATTGGCTTTTATCATATCTTCATCACGAAGGAGTTTGTTGGTTGCCACTGGATAATTTCTCCGGTTTTGATGCTTTCAGAGACTTGAATAAGCCGTTGATTACCGGAACCGCGAAACGGTAGTTGTAAACTCTTGTTTTCAATTTGAAATGGACCATCAACTAAAACATCGGCTATATTTAGGAGTTCATTAAAGCCGGAACTCATGCTATTTTTTAGCAAATACTCCCATTTATAACCTGTATAAACCCATAAATTCAATCCCTGTTCTTTTAAAAAGCAACCGAGTTCGGCAGCAGCGATTGCTTGTAAAAACGGTTCTCCCCCGCTAAAGGTTACCCCGGTTATCAACGGATTTAACCGGAGTTTAGGGATTAGATCCCGAAGTCTAACTGGACTGCCTCCTTCCGGATCCCAGGTTTCAGGGTTATGACAACCCTTACAACCATGACGGCAGCCCTGAAAAAAAATTGTACTGCGAAGCCCCGGACCATCAACTACACTTTCGTTTGCGATCCCGGCAATTCGAATCATTGAATCAAGCATGATCTCCCTCAAATTTAAAGAATCCAAAAATAGATTCTGGAGCCAGAAATAGTAATTGGCGATTGACTATACTTCGCCAATTACTTGAGATCACAAATGCAAAGGTTTTGCATAGTCTCCCGAATTCTACTTCAACCTATTTCAAAGCCTACATTTGATGTTTTACCCTGTCCCGTAATTCTGCTTGTTTAGCGTCATTAAAGCGATCAACAGTCGATAAATATCCGGTAATACGACGAATTCTACGGATTTGGGTTGATCCGCAAGATGGGCATTCATCTTCCATAATACCATGATGAAAGCAGCTTAAGCATTCGTCAATGGGAAAATTTATTCCTGCATAACCCATATCCGATATCGCCATCTGCCGTAAAATCGCTTCATAAGCTTCCAAATTATGGATTGGAGGAGATTGTAACTCCACATAACTGATATGGCCGGCATTGGTTAAGCGATGATAAGGTCCTTCAATACGAATCTTGTCAAATGTGGATATTTCATAATGAACCGGTACATGAAAACTATTTGTGTAGTATTCACGATCAGTTACCCCGCTAATCACGCCAAATCTCCGCCGATCAATAGTAACAAAGCGTCCTGATAACCCTTCAGCCGGAGTGGCTAGTAAGGTGTAATTCAAATCATATTCATCACAAAAATTATCCGTCATTTTCCTCATAAAACTGACGATTTCTAAGCCAAGTCTTTGAGCAGAAGGATCTTCTCCATGATGCTGACCGGTTAAACAGATGAGCGCCTCAGCAAGGCCTATAAAACCAATCGATAAGGTACCATGTTTAATAACTTGTGCAATATAATCATCCGACTTGAGGTTTTCCGAATCCAGATACAAGCCCTGCCCCATCAAAAAAGGCATATCCTTGACCTTTAAGCGAGCTTGAATCCGATATCGGTGATATAATTGACGAGCTGCTAAAGTCATCACTTTTTCCAGCTCTTGATAAAAAGTTTCCAAATCTCCGCCAGATTTAATAGCTACGCGAGGTAAATTTATCGTTGTAAAGGAAAGATTTCCTCG
>DNPQ01000502.1:0-1814 GCA_003501335.1 Bacillota bacterium | reverse complement strand
ACCTCGGAACCATATTCCTGATTAAAGCTTGAGTCCATAAAAGAAAAAGTCGGATTGAGCCTGTGAGCCGAAACCCGGATAGCCAATTGAAAAAGGTCATAATTAGGATCACCCGGATTAAAATTAACTCCTTTTTTGACTCGAAAGATAATATTGGGGAAAATAGGGGTCTCCCCATGTCCTAGTCCCTTTTCATAAGCTAATAATAAATTCTTCGTCACAGTTCTTCCGGCAGGAGTAATATCGCATCCCAAATTCAGACTGCTGAACGGAACTTGAGCTCCAGCCCGGCTATGCATAGAATTCAAATTATAGATCAGAGCTTCCATTGCTTGATAGACTTCATCTTCGGGTGCTCCGGAAACAAATGGAGCCATATCCCGATCAAAAAAGGCAAAAGATTGCCCACCATGCATATCGTTTTGGGAACTTTGTAAAATAATCGCAGCTAAAGCTGTCGCTGATGTCGGCCTTTTGGGAGGACGGATAAAACCATGTCCATTATTGAATCCCTTTGCGAGTAGCTTCCCTAAAGGAATCTGGACACAAGTTAAGGTTTTGGCATAAAAATCAAGATCATGAATATGATAATCACCGTCAATATGGGCTTGGGCCATTTCATCCGGGATAAGGCGAGATAAATAATAACGTTTACTGGCAACCGATGCAATCTGTAACATTTTGGCTGATGGCGAGTTGCTAACATTAGCATTTTCTCGATTGGTCTCTACCAAAATATCTTGTACTAAATCCATCAATTCCGATCTTGATTCACGGAGACGAGTACGACGATCTCTATATAAAATATAGGCCTTTGCCGTCTTAGCATGACCGGTCTCAATTAATACCTTTTCCACCGCATCCTGGACCTCTTCGACAGTAGGAATGCTAGTGCCTAATTGTTTATGTAAATATTGATTAACAATCTCCGCCAATTCATCTGCCAATTGCTGGTCTTCACCACCAACAGCTTTAGCTGCCTTAAAGATAGCCGCAGCAATTTTATTAGTGTTAAATTCAACGATTCGTCCATCCCGTTTGCGAATCGAGCGGAAGATCCGATCTGAGCTGTGGTTCATCAAATTGATTACATTTGAGTTTTCATGATGTGCCTGTTCTTCCACCTCTATTGAATTTTTTGCCATTATTCCATATCCCCCGTCCCTTTTGTTCTTTTCTCTAAATTCCGTAATTCTCGCATCCAGTCATTTCTATCTTTAAACTGGCGGTAAACCGATGCAAATCTCACGTATGCAACTTCATCAATGATTTTCAAGCCTTCCATAACAAGCTCTCCAATATCACTACTTTTAACTTCCTGCTCCATACGATTGCGTAACTCACGTTCCACGTTATCCACAAGTTCTTCTAATTTAGCATATGGAACAGGTCTTTTTTCACACGCTTTTAAGAGACCGCTCATAATCTTTTGACGGTTGAATGGTTCCCTACTGCCATCTTTTTTAATTAAAACCAAGGGAACTTCTTCAATGCGCTCATAAGTTGTAAAGCGTCTCTGACAGGCCAAACATTCCCGTCGTCTCCGTATGGCATTTGCTTCATCGGACGAACGCGAATCAATGACTTTACTGTCAAAATGACCACAAAATGGGCAATTCAAGGCTAATCCTTCCCGTACTATATATTGTATACCTTTTCTATTATATAGCCCAACATTTAGGGTGTCCAGAATTTAAAACCAGTGAATTAACTTAAAATTATGGATTAAAACCGTTTATAATTAAAATGCTCATTCATTTGGAATAGGACAAACAGTTCTGATAAATCTAAGATTCAATAAAAAAGATAGTGAA
>DNPQ01000123.1 GCA_003501335.1 Bacillota bacterium | reverse complement strand
GTCCGTTCGCCACCACTTAAAACCTTTACCGGATCCATCCAGCGTTCTTTGGAAAATCCCAAGCCTCTTAAGACGCCTTGAATTCTCCCTTCAATCTGGTAGCCGCCCATTTGATCAAATTTTTCAGTTAGAAAATGGTGATTCTCGATGAATGCAGCCAACTCCGTTGGTGAAAGACCCGGAACGGACATTTGTTGTTGTAACTCATCGATTTGCGACTGCAGTAGATCCAAATCCTGAAAAATATTCCGCAGTTCTTCATACATCGAAATATCACTATTAAAATCAGGCTCTTGCCGTAAATATCCAACACGGCAATTTTGAGCCAGATGAAACTCACCGCCGTCATAATCTTCTTCGCCGGTTAAAATTTTCATTAAAGTAGTTTTGCCGCAACCATTTCTGCCGACTAAGCCCCATTTCTCGCCTATCTGAATCGTTAAGCTGATATCCTGAAGGATGGGGGTTGCTCCGTAAAATTTATTTAAATTGTTAAGTTGGATTAATGGCATGATCAATTCCTATATTTTTTGATATATTCCTTATTTCTGTTATTACCTTACTATCCCGATTCGGTTTAACGGCCAATAACGCCACCAAGCCTTACCTTTAATATTTTGGATCGGCAAGGCTCCCCAATAACGACTATCCTTACTGTTGTTACGGTTATCCCCCATTGTAAAAACTTCACCGTCGGGAATAATGAAAGGGTTAAAATCAGCGATCGGAGCCCTGTCGGGTGTAATAAACGACTCTTTTAGCGGTTCATTGTTAATATAGACCACACCGCCCTGAACCTTAATTGTTTCTCCGGATAATCCAATAATTCTTTTAACAAAATCACCATTAAAATCAGCTGCCGCCGGTGGCTTAAAAACAACGATGTCAAAACGCTGCGGCTTTCTAAACCAGTAGGCTGTTTTATTCAATAAAAACTGATCGTGAACCATAATGGTGGGATGCATCGATGGAGAGGGTACAACTTGTGCCTGCAAAAAAAAAGTATGAATAATTAAAAACAAAATGACTGCCGGCACAACGACTTCATAGACATCTTTTAAAAAGCGATGAAAGCTGTACACTTCAGGTTTGGATGGCTGAGAGACACTTTTCTTAATTGGCTTTTTGGGCATCAATTTCACTCCTATTATCATCGATATATTTATCAGGAAACGTAATCCCTAGATAAAAATTTCAGCACAGACAATTATAACATAAATTTCATTTTTGGGAATGGAGCAACTTAATAAATTATAAAGGAGTCGTAAGGCTTCTATAACTCAGGTGATTCTGCTTCCCGAGATGAAGCCCTTCAACTCCTTCTAATCATATAGCAATATTTATTTCAATATTTGCGCTTTTTGAGTTCACGAAAGCTACAAGTCACCGGGGATCCATCCGCTGGATTGTTCCACCTTCCACGAGTTTGGAGAGAGTTACCAATTTAAATCCTTTAGCCCGCAAACCCTGAATCATTCGGGGCAAGGCCAAATGAATTTCTTTACTGGAATCACTGGCATGGCAAAGAATAATAGCACCCGGAAAGCTTCTTTTTAAGACCCGATCAACCATATAATCCGGACCCGGATTCTTCCAATCGAGGGAATCGACTGCCCAAATCACGGTTTCAAAACCTAATTCTCTGGCAGTATCAATGACTACATCATCATAATCACCATTTGGGGGCCGAAAATACGGAGCCACCCTACCAGCCACTGACAGCAAGTCGTCATAGGCCTTCGATATGTTTTCTTTGACTGCTTCTTTAGGATACTGACTCAGATTGATATGACGGTCCCCATGGCTGGCAATTTCATGACCTCCATCTATAATTGCTTTGGTTTCGTTGGGATGTTTAACAGCCCACGGACCCGAAAGAAAGAAAGTTGCCGGTACCTGGTTTTCCTGCAGCACTTTCAGTACCAGCGGCAGTGTTTTTTCGCCCCAACTGATATCGAATGTCAAGCATACTTCGCCAGACTTTTTAACTGAAAAAATAGGCATTTCTCTGGCAAGCAGGCCCATTGTGGGTATCGTTCCGCTGCTAGAAAACTTGCCGCTGAGAAAACCCAATCCAAATACAATCATCAAAGCAAAAACCAATAAAAAAACTTTTTTTGCAAAAAAAATCTTCATCATTTCTGCCTCCTCATCTAAACATATTCCCGGGTTCTAGGGGGCAGAACAACGCATAAAAAATAGGCCCTGAAATGAGGGCCTATTTTTCTAAAAATTCTTTATTACTTCTTACCTACGGCATCCTTTAAAGCTTTACCAGCTTTAAATACAGGAACCTTCCTAGCTGCGATTTTAATTTCAGCGCCGGTTTGAGGATTACGGCCTTTTCGAGCCTCTCTCTTTCGGACTTCAAAACTACCGAAGCCTACTAATTGAACTTTTTCACCCTTAGACAGGCTTTGAGTCATAGCGCCAATAATCGCATCAATCGCCTTACCTGAATCTTTCTTAGTAAGGCCACTCTTCTCGGCAATTTTATCGATGAGTTCGGTTTTGGTCATTAATAATTCACCTCCTTCCGAAAAAAGTGGAAAATACTTCATTCATGAACCGGAATAACGTTGGAAAATAATGCTATACTTTTTATTCTAGATTCTTCCCCTATCTCCTGCTTTTCAAACAAAAAAAACCGAACATTTTTCAATGGGGTACTACGTTTCGGGAATTTCACCTGCTAGATTTGATTTTTAATTCTGAAACAGCCCTAATTTTTTTTAAAGCCATAGCTTACCTTGACCCTCTCCTTTCCATACAGCAAAAAATAATTTAGATAATAAAAAAAATGGTCTACTTGGACCATTTCAATGAAGATCATTATTGAGCAAGGCTTAAAGAATGATGCAGATTAGCCCACCGCTTCCTTCATTTAAAATCTTTGTTAAAGTCTCTTGCAATTTTTCTTGAGCATCTTCAGGCATTCGAGTGAGTTTGACTTGAATGCCTTCTTGAACTAAATCGTACATGGTCTTACCGAAGAAATCTGTCTGCCAAATCCGGGACGGATCTTTTTCAAATTCTTCCGTTAAATATTTGACAAACTCTTCTCCCTGTTTTTCTGTTCCAACAATCGGTGTTACTTCAGTGTTGATTTCCGCCCTAATCATATGAATGGAAGGTGCGCTAGCTTTAAGCTTAACCCCAAAACGGTGCCCGTGTTTAATTAATTCCGGTTCTGCTAGAGTCAATTCGGATAAAACAGGTTGGACAACCCCATAACCGGTCTGCCTCACCTGTGTCAAAGCATCAGCAACTTTATCATATTCCCGTTTCGCAGTAGCCAGTTCTTGCATAATCTTTAACAACTGATGGTCACCGTTGATAACAAACCCAGATTGTTCCTCCAATACTTTATAAAACAATGCGCGATCGGTCCGAATCTCAAGATGTAAAGTTCCCTCACCAAGATCAATTTTCTCAATCGCCACTTCCTGGACATCTTCAACATTCTGTAACGTCTTTGCCATTGCATCAATATCTCGGACCCGATTGACATCACTAACAGCTGAAAATACTGCTGTTTCAAACCTGGCGCGAAGCCAATGGCTGGGCTCTAGCTCTTCGATCCATTTTGAAAAATCAATCTGGATTTCCCGAACCGGAAACATATAAAGTAGTTCTTGAACAACACCTTCAATCTGTTCTGTTTGTAAATGTAAACAATCCATTGCCAAAACCGGTACTTGATATTTATTTTGCAACTCAGCGGCCAATTCTTGAGTTGCCGCTTCACCGGGATGAACTGAATTGAGAATTACCACAAAAGGTTTACCTAAAGCTTTAAGTTCATGAATCACCCGTTCCTCGGCAGTTATATACTGCTGCCTTGATAGGTCGGTAATACTGCCGTCGGTCGTAACAACCAGTCCGATCGTGGAATGGTCATTAATCACTTTTTGCGTCCCCATCTCAGAAGCTTCAACAAAACTTATCGGTGTTTCGAGCCAAGGCGTAATGACCATTCTGGGACCATGTTCATCCTCATAACCTACAGCCCCGTCCACTGTATACCCGACACAATCTACCAAACGAACTTTAAAATGAACATCCCCCACATTGACTTCTACCGCTTCACTCGGAACAAATTTCGGCTCTGTCGTCATAATAGTCCTGCCATTACCACTTTGCGGCAATTCATCTTGAGCTCTTTCCCGATCATAAGGGTTGGTGATATTGGGGATAACCAACTGTTCCATAAATTTCTTGATGAATGTTGACTTTCCCGTGCGCACCGGTCCCACAACACCAATATAAATATCGCCGTTAGTCCGTTCGGCAATATCTCGCAAGACATCATAATTTTCCATCTTTTTCCCCCCTTTTCAACGCGCATATGCACAAGATATTTTTTGAAAATTTAAAACCGGGAATTGTTTCATCCCCCCTTCATCAGCCTACATTATTGCTCATAAACAATATATATATATTGATAGCTCCGCACCAATATAACTAATCAAGAAAGAATAATGGACAAAAAAAGCAGTCCCCGATGGGACTGCTTTTTTAAATTTAAAATTTAGAAACCCGGAATCGAAAGGAGTAGAACGGCTTGCTCAAATCCAACTATAAGTGGCAGATACAACTTCTTCCATCTCGTGAGTCCGCATCCGTTCCATTAATTGTCCGACTCCATCCTGAGGAGGCAATTCCTCAAATAAAATCTGATAGGTAATTGCGGTAATCGGCATCTCAATTTTTAATTCCTTGGCCAACTGGTATGCGGCCTGGGTTGTGGTTACTCCTTCAACCACCATTTTGGTTGAGGCGGTGATTTCTTTCAAGGTTTTTCCGGCACCAAGTTCACGACCGGCCCAGGCGTTACGACTATGTTTACTTCCTGCTGTTACAAAAAGATCACCCATGCCCGACAGCCCGGCAAAAGTAGGTGTTTTAGCGCCCATAGCGGCTCCCAAACGAGCAATTTCCGATAAGCCGCGAGTCACTAAAGCTGCTTTGGAATTATCTCCAAAACCCAGGCCATCTGAGATCCCGGCAGCCAAAGCAATAACATTTTTTAAAGCACCTCCAAGTTGCACTCCCATCCGATCCGGATTGGTATATACCCTGAAACGCGGTGATATTAATAAATCTTGAACCTGTTCCGCATACTTGAGAACGGGTGTGGCAACTACGGTTGCTGAAGGAATGTTCCTGGCTACCTCTTCAGCATGATTGGGTCCGGATAAAGCCACTATAGAGTTGGGATCGCGCCCAGGCAATTCCTCTTCTAGAACGGCGGTTAAGGTTTTCAAGCTTTGAACTTCTAAACCCTTTGAAACACTAATAATGATAGCATCTTCGGCAACAAGAGGCGCCATTTGACGGGCAACCGAACGCACCCATTGAGTGGGTACCGCAGTGATTAAATATTTTTTATTCCTAACAACACTTTCCAGAGAAGTGTTGGCATGTAAAGCTTGTGGCAATATGACCCCGGGCAAAAAAGTATTGTTCGTATGCCGACTGTTGATTTCTTCGGTAATTTCCGGTTCGCGGACCCAGATATCAACTGGCAAACCCTTTTCAGTACACATTTTAGCCAGAGCCGTACCCCAACCTCCTCCTCCAATAACTCCTATAGTATTCATTTATCTTTGGCTCCTTTTCGATTCTGATATAAAATGCGATGCTCCTCACCACGAATTAAACGGCCGAAGTTACTTTTATGACGATAAAGTGCTAAAATGGCAATAATGATTGCAAATAAAAGTTTATAGACATCGGAAGGATAAAACAAAAAAACTGCAATGGGATAAGCAATTGCAACAATTATAGAGGCCAATGAGACGTATCCGGATATGAAAAAAATCGCCAGCCAACTTGGAATGATTATCAGAAGACTATATGGAGTCAAAGTTATAATAACCCCCAGGGAGGTTGCCATACCCTTACCTCCTTTAAATTTGGCAAATATGGGCCAATTATGGCCTACGATCACCAAGATAGAGGCCAAAATAGCCATGTCAAAATTGGGAAAGGGATTCAACCATCGGCCGATTAATACGGCGAGAACACCCTTTAGGGCATCCCCCACTAATACAATCGCTCCATAAAAAGAACCCATCACTCGAAAAGCATTGGTGGCTCCTACATTACCACTGCCCTGACTTCGTAAATCGGTTTTCTTAAAATGAGTTACAATATCACTGGTCACGATGGAACCGATGAGGTAACTACCTATCAAAATTAAAATCGTTTTCCATATCATTCCAAAGCTCACTCCTGTTTTTTATGCTTGACTGCTATATCAAATTGGATGGGTGTACCGCTGAAAGCAAAATACTCACGGATTTTATTTTCCAGATATCGCCGGTATGAAAAATGCATACCTTCAGCGTCGTTCACAGTGAATAGGAATTTAGGCGGTTTCACTCCAACTTGATTACTAAAATAAATTTTAAATAACCTACCCTTACGCGATGGCGGGCTATGCAGCGCAATAGCTTCCGAAATAATGGCATTCAACCGATTGGTGGCAATTCTAAAAGTGTAACTCTCCATTACCTGATCAACAGTAGGAAGAATTTTCGATAACCTCTGACCCGACTTGGCTGAAACAAAAATGATCGGAGCATAATTGAGAAAATCTATGTCCGAACGAATTTTTTCGGTAACGGCCGCTGTTGAATCTACGTCTTTTTCTACAGCATCCCATTTATTGACTAAAATAAAACAAGCTTTACCTGCATCACGAATGATTCCGGCAATCTTTAGTTCTTGATCGGCTACTCCGCCCGATGTCGCTAAGGCCGTGGCATCTAGCACTAAAATAACTACATCAGAACGTTCAACCGCTTTTAAGGCCCGCAGCACGCTATAATACTCCACAGACTCTTCAACTTTCGATTTACGCCGAATACCGGCCGTATCTACCAATAAATAATGTTTATCCCCTACAATAAGAGGGGTATCGATGGCATCTCTTGTGGTACCGGGTTCTGCACTCACGATGACTCTAGATTGCCCCAGCAAAGCATTAACCAATGATGATTTACCAACGTTGGGACGTCCCACAAAAGTGACCCGAACACTCTCGAGATCGATATCGTTTATACCTTCAGGAATCTTGCTCAAAACCAGATCCAAAAGGTCACCGATATTTTTGCCATGTTCTGCAGAAACTGATACCGGTTCATCGAGACCCAATTGGTAGACTTCCGGATCAGTATATTCTGAAAAATTATCAATTTTGTTAATCGCCACGACCACAGGTTTATTGGTTTTTCGAAGCAATGTTGCCACTTGATGGTCTGATGAGGTTAAAGATTCACGACCATCAACCACCATAATAATAGCATCAGCTTCCTCTAAAGCCATTGCTACTTGCGTTCTAATCTGCGTTTGGATAGTATCCCGGGCATCAGTGAGACCACCGGTATCAATCAGTAAAAACTGACGTCCGAGCCATTCTCCGTTTGCATATAAACGATCCCGGGTAACGCCGGGCGTATCTTCAACAATAGCCAAGCGTTGCCTCGCAATACGGTTAAATAAAGTCGATTTCCCAACATTGGGCCGTCCTACGATAGCTATGACCGTTCGCGACAACCGACAACACATCCTTTTTCAATGATCCAGGCAAGCCAATCCTTGGCCCTGGTCGGCACTACTTCAATTGTCCGGGGCGCACACGCCTCTTTTAATTCCGCTACCGAAACATCATCCAAAAAAATATTTCGATCCTGTTTTAAAGTAATCTGGGGTATTAAATACCAACCATTATCAAAATCTTGATCGGCTTGAATGGCCCGAATGATATCATTACCTGTTAGTAAACCGCTAACAGTAACCGTGTGACCGAAATAATCATTCTGAACCGGCAAAGTCCTAATCGTGATCTGGGGACAATTCTGATGGAAATTTTTAATAATGGATTGCCAAAGCCGGACAGTTGATTCTCCCGTTATAATAATAAAATTAGCTTTAACTCGCTCCAGATCGGATAAATACAGTTTAAAAAATTCCTGGTATTCCGTTAAAAACCATTGTATCAATCCAACCCCATTATCTAATTGAGGATAGCCTTCATACTCCGCGTCGCTAGGAAAATCTTCACTAGCTTTAACATACCATTCATCCGCAGCAAAAACAAATCGAGTCCCCAGCTTTTTTAACAATTGGGCTTGTTGTTGCCGGATAATTTTTAATACAGCTGCAGCTTCATAATCTCTAAAAGCGCGGAGTTCATACAATCCCTGCCGATGTCCTGTTAGGCCAACCGGAACAACAGCCAAGCTCGACACAGCCGGCCATAATTTATATAAATCATGGATGGTTTGTTCTAATACTGATCCGTCATTAATTTCAGGACAAATAACTGCTTGCGTATGAACTGTAATACCGGCTGCAGCAAGTCGCTGCAATTGTTCAATTATTTTACCGGCATTTTTAACACCGAGTAACTTCTGCCTGATCTGTGGATCCGTTGCATGGACCGATATATACAATGGACTCAGATGAAGCTTTTCGATTCTTCGCCAATCCGCTTCCGACAAGTTCGTCAGGGTGATATAACCGCCTTGTAAAAAGGATAACCGGTAATCATCATCTTTCACATACAAAGATGAACGCCCTTTTGCCGGAAGCTGATGGACAAAACAAAAAAGACAATTATTATGACAAACCCTGATTTTATCGAAAATTGCGTCTTCTAATACCAAACCAAGTGGTTCTTCCGGATCTTTTTCAAACTCGATCTCTAAAATCTCACCGGATTTTTTTAAAACTTCAATTACAAATTCCCTTTCCGAGCTTAGTACCAAATAGTCAATGAAGTCAGACAATTTGTGCTGATTGATACGAAGTAATATGTCCCCGGTTTCCAATTCTAACTCTTCGGCAATACTTCCGGGATTCACTCCTTGAATACGAACGCCTTGATAATTTACCATACTCCCTCCAAGATTGGTAAACTATTCGCGCTTTGCGAACCAACTCCTGCAAAATGAAGTAACTACTTGGAAAATACTTTTAACTTGGTCTAAGTCAAAAGCCAAATGACGGTATTTTTATGCATTTAGACTTTTATAGTTCAAGCAATTCGGTGCTTGCCCTAGGCTGATAATTTAAATGATTGATTCTGTAGTTAAAAGTATTAAAGCACCATTACTTTCTAAAATAAAGCGTAATTTGGGCAGCAGGTCAACCTCAGTTTCAATAATGGCCGCTACTTTATTGGCCTTGACTTGTGGCCCAATGACTGCTAAATCACTCTCATCAAGATGCAGATTTAATTCGGATGAATTGTGAAGTTGATGGTTTAGACTCGAACCAATTTGAATTTTCCCGATACCAAATAGGTTTTGACTTTGTAAGCCAGGCCAAAGCCGGTTCATATCTTGAGGCGGCTTGCCTAAATTTTCACTGCTGACTTCAAAATCAAACTCTCTTTTTCGATCTCTAACTTCCCCGTTATCAGCAAAAATTACCGTTAAATCCGCCAGGTTTAGACTCTCTTTTTTAATATTTCCCAAGGCCTGTTTGGCGTCATCGATATTAGAAAAAATACCATATAGTTTCCTTCTCATTCGATTCCCCTTCCTTTCGTCACTCCTGAGATAGTCCCTTTCTTATAAGTTTGGGGTGAAGTTAGTTTTTCCAAAAAACTATTTTTTTACACATTTGGGCTTCTTACGCATTTGATCCCCATTTAGCACGATTTACCAAGGATGACTTGCATACTCGGATAGGCGCTGGAGAAGCTATAATTGTTAATTCGTCTTATTTTTAAAGGGGGTGATAACTTGGATTGGCTGAGAACAATAATTCGTTTTGTAGTTGCTGCTTTAGTTTTAATGTTTATTGGGGCACTGGTGCCGGGTTTCAAATCACTTAATTTTATGAGTGCTTTACTTGCCGCTATCGTAATAGCTGGAATTAGTTATCTAATAGAGCTTGTCTTAGGGCGGGAAATCTCTCCCTATGCCCATGGGGTTGTTGGCTTTCTGGTTTCCGCCGTAGTCATTTATATAACCCAATTTATTGTCCCGGGAATGTCTGTTTCCATTATCGGAGCATTACTGGCATCACTGATAATCGGGTTAATCGATTTATTTATTCCGACCAAAGTAAAATAGAGTTTACTTAAGCAACCCAACAATCCAAGGAGGCTGTCCATCATACCTTTCAATCAAAAAATATAAATACCCGGACATTCTAAATAAAGCGGGACAGTCCATCAACAAGGCCTTGAATAACAAAGAAGCTACTAAATTAAAATTTAGTAGCTTCTTTGTGTACTTTTGGGATGGAGGAGGATTTTCGAGAAAATATTGGATTTTAAAATAAAAAAACAACCCTGCTTCGGTAACCCGGCCATCATAACTTTAACACTTATAAGCATCAAGTTTTAGATCCGTGGCTTTGCGTCTCCGGCTTTCACCGGATTTGCTATTATCGATGATAAAGTTGTAAATTCAATGGAAAAAATAAATTTATATTAATATCTTATATTATACAACCTGATTCTTGAATTGTATAGGGTTTTTCCCTAATTTTTTACCCAAATAACGTTAATTGAGCCGATTCCGACATTCCTTGCAGACAGCCGTGATTTTGTAGAACTTCAATTACGGCTGAACTTAAACGAGCCCGGTTTTTAAGATCCTCAATTGATAAAAACGGTCCTTCTTTACGGGCTGTTGCCAAATAATTGGCGGCATTATCGCCAAGCCCTTGTAATGAAGCCAGGGGAGGCAGTAACCCCTCCGGAGTGATTAGAAACTTCTGAGGATCGGATTTATAAATATCCACCCGGGTAAAATGGACTCCCCGCAACATAGCCTCTAAAACCAATTCTAAGATGGTCTCCAAATTCTTTTCTTTTTGGGTGGCATCATTGCCTTTTTGGCGGATCTGCGCCAGGGTATTGCGGACCATTTCTTCGCCATGGACCACAATATCAGCATCAAACTCATCCGCTCGAACTGTAAAATATGTGGCGTAATAAGCATCCGGATAATTGACCTTAAACCAGGCAATCCGGAAGGCCATCATCACATAAGCAACTGCGTGAGCCTTGGGAAACATGTATTTGATCTTGAGACAAGAATCGATGTACCAATCGGGAACATCGTGCTCTTTCATAATCTTAATATCGTCTTCTTCTAAACCCTTACCTTTACGCACTTTTTCCATAATCTTAAACGACGCCTTCGGCGGTAATCCTTTGAAAATTAAGTAGTTCATGATGTCATCGCGGGTGCAAATTACTTCCTTCAGTGTAGCTGTTCCATTCTTAATCACTTCCTGGGCATTACCAAGCCAAACATTGGTTCCATGAGATAGTCCCGAGATACGAACCAACTCTGCAAAGGTGGTTGGATGAGTGTCTTCGAGCATCTGGCGGACAAATCCGGTACCAAATTCAGGGATCCCAAGCGTACCTAAGTTAAATCCAAGCTGTTCCTCGGTAATCCCTAACGGTTCAACGGAAGAAAAAATCTTCAGGGTATTCGGTTCAGCCATCGTTACAGTCCGGGGATCAATACCGGTCAAATCATTCAGCATCCGGATAACCGTCGGATCATCATGGCCCAAAATATCGAGCTTAACCAGACGGCCTTCGAGCGCCCCATGATATTCGAAGTGTGTGGTAATCCAATCGGCTTTTTTATCATTGGCCGGATACTGAATCGGGGTAAAATTATATATATCCTGATCTTTCGGGACCACATAAAGTCCGCCCGGATGCTGACCGGTAGAACGGCGTACGCCGGTACAACCTTTAACCAACCGGTTCATCTCTGCCTGGCGAAGCTTGATCCCTTTATCCTCCATGTAACCTTTGACAAAACCGAATGCCGTCTTATCGGCGAGTCCGGTCACAGTGCCGGCCCGGAAAACATAGCCTTTCCCGAAAATCTCTTCGGTATATTTATGAATAATCGGTTGATATTCACCGGAGAAATTTAAATCAATATCAGGTTCCTTATCTCCTTCAAAGCCCATAAAAGTCGCAAACGGAATATCTTGTCCATCCTTGATTAAAGGATGGCCGCATTGCGGACAAATTTTATCGGGTAAATCATACCCGGAAGTAATTGCCCCAGTCTCCATGAACTCACTGTATTTACATTCCGGGCAGCGGTAATGACCCGGCAATGGATTAACTTCTGTAATCTGGCACATGGTTGCTACAAAGGAGGAACCGACCGAACCCCGCGAGCCAACCAGATAACCATCATCCAAGGATTTTTTCACTAATTTTTGAGCAATCAAATATAAAACAGCATATCCATGCCCGATAATACTCTTCAGTTCCCACTCCAGCCTCTCTTCTACCAGTTTTGGCAGCGGGTCGCCGTATAATTCCTTCGCCCGGTTATAAGACATATTCCGGATCTCATCCTCGGCGCCGGGAATTTGTGGCGGATAAAACTTATCCGGCAAAGGCGAGACATCCTCAACCTGGTCTAAAATATGGTGGGGAGCGGTAATCACCACTTTTTTGGCCAAATCATCTCCCAGATAGCTAAACTCTTGCAACATCTCATCTGTGGTCCGGAAATAAAGCGGCGCTTGATTATCGGCATCATGAAAACCTTGTCCCAATAATAATATTCTGCGGTAAATCTCTTCATGAGGGTGGAGAAAATGGACATCTCCGGTCGCCACCACCGGCTTCCCCAGTCTGGACCCGAGCTCAATAATTTTCCTGTTATTATCCTGCAGTTCCTCAACCGACTTCACCCGGCCGGAATTAATTAAAAATTGGTTATTGCCGTTGGGTTGAATTTCAAGGTAATCGTAAAATTCGGCAATCTCTTCCAACTTACTTTCGTCGGCTCCATCGAGAATCGACTGGTAAAGTTCACCCGCTTCGCAGGCGCTCCCGATAATCAAGCCCTCCCGAAGCTCCACCAATAACGACCTAGGAATCCGCGGGTGACGGTAAAAATAGTGAATATGTGAATCAGAGACCAGGCGATAGAGATGTTTCATCCCAATCCGGCTCTTCACCAAAATAATGATGTGATAAGTTGGTAGGTGTTCGACGCCACCCTCTTTAACCAGCGAATTCAGATCAACTAACCGTTCCATCTTCCTTTCGCTGAGTTTCTCAAATGCCTTCAACAAAATATCGGCGGCACACTGGGCATCGTCGGTAGCGCGATGATGAGTCTGCAACTTAATTCCAAGCTCCTTGGCGACATTGTTGAGTCGGTAGCTCTTAAAATTAGGCCAAACCGATCGAGCCACTCCCAAAGTATCTAAATAAACCGGAACCGATTTTTCACCAAAAAACTGTAGATACTTAGCGGTGATAAACCCAATATCAAAACGGGCATTATGCGCTACCAACACGGCGCCGGCACTGAACTCTTTAAACCGCTGCAATACGTCCTCCGGTAATGGAGCATCCGCAACCATCTCCGTGGTAATACCAGTCAGCTTAGTTATCTCCTCCGAGATCTCTTTCCCAGGACGAATCAGTGAGGAAAATTCTTCCATTTTAACGCCATTAACATATTTTACGGCGCCAATCTCCAGTAAATCCTCTTTTTGCGGATTGAAACCAGTGGTCTCAATATCAAGTACCACATACTCCAGTCCCTCAAGCAGCTCATCCGAAGCTCCAACCACGATCGGAACCCCATCATCAACCAGGTAACCTTCCACGCCATAGATCACTTTAATGCCGGCCTTCTTCGCCACACTGGCGACTTCCGGGAAGGAATGCACTACACCGTGATCAGTTATTGCAATGGCCGGATGGCCCCACTTGGCGGCCTGTTTGACAGCTTCTGCCGCATCGACCGTCGCGTCCATAGCGCTCATCTTGGTATGGAGATGAAGTTCAATTCTTTTTTCAGCCGCTTCGTCCTTTCTCTGCATGCTGGAAGAACTTGGAATCACATCGGACACCAATAGCACCAATTCTTTGGCATAAGGGTCAAACTGCAAATTACCGCGCATCAGCACCCATGAACCCTCATGAATCTTTTCTTCCAGGGGTTCATTATTCCGGGGTTTATTATTTGGGGCCTCGCCATTCTTGGGAGTATAGTTACGCGGAAAAATTTTAAAACTAACCGAATCGTTGTAATCGGTAATATCACCCAAATAAAATTTTTTGCCTGCTTTGGAGGTCCGGGTTTCAAACCGGAACACTTCCCCTTTAACAATCACTTGCTCCTCTTCATCATGGAGCTGATTGATTGGAATCGGCTGACCGCTGAATCTTTTCCCCAAGATTACATCAGACCCGCCACTCGAGCTTGAACCTGATTGTTTACCGGCCATAGGCGCGACAATTTTGGCCACTGATTTGGCAAAAACCTCTTCCTCATGTCGGCGATCATCCTCAAAAGCCGACTCGCCGAAATCACCCACTTCAAAAATGAGTTTTACATTTTCCCAGATAATATCCTTAATCAATTCAACCAGTTCTTCACGGCGTGCGGACAGATAATCGACCCCAGTCTTGTTACGGACTTGAATCTCCAGCTGATTTCCGGGAAATAAACGGTATTTGGCTTCAGTCAGCCAGCCGCTACTTCCGGGAAATTTAGCGGTCGCCGCCAGACGGATCTTCTCCCAATTTTGATTAATACGGTCTTCCAGGGGAGGCAAATTGCGATCACTTAAAATTTTGATTTTGACCTTAGAAAGGCCCAGTACCATCGAAGCAATAGCCTTTTCCAATTCCTGAGTTTGACTTGGCGCAAGCTCAATTTTAAGCACCAAAGAAATTTCCCAGGATGAATCCTTGGTATTAACCAAGATTTTCGAGATCAATCCTTCTTCCAGCACCGGCTCAATGGGAAAAGAAAAAGGGACTGCTTCAATCCCTTTGAATGCACGTAAGGAACGGTTATCGGGTTTGATTACATATTGTTCCGGCAGTGCTGACATAACAAAGACCCCTTTTTAAGACAGTTGAAGTTTCCTAGTTAAACTTTAAAAATGCATAAACCTTGAGCTGAGTGATGTCAATTATTTTCGACCAGACTTTTCTCAATAAAAGCAACCGCCTTTGTCACCACTTGATCCAACGGCCAACGTTCTTCAACCCCGGTTTGTCTGTTTTTCACTTCGGCTTCACCTTGGGCCAAGCTTTTAGGGCCAAGGGTGATTCGGAGCGGAATTCCGATTAAATCGGCATCCTTAAATTTGACGCCCGGCCTTTCGTCCCGATCATCCAATAGAACTTCAATTTTCGCGTCATTCATTTTTTGGTATAACTCTTCCGCCACCGGCAATTGTTCCGGATTGACCGCCACGATATGCACCTGATAAGGGGCAATCGCCATTGGCCATTTGATACCGTTCTTATCATAATTTTGTTCAATGGCAGCGGCCATGGTACGGCTGACTCCGATCCCATAACATCCCATCACCATCAATTGAGATTGACCCTTTTCATCCAGATAAGCAGCGCCCAGGGCTTTACTATATTTGATCCCCAATTTAAAGATTTGTCCGGCTTCAATTCCTCTAACTTCCTTCAAATGACCGTTACAGTGCGGGCAGACTTCACCGGCTTTGGCAGTCCGTAAATCCATATAGCTAACATTCTTGAAGTCACGGGTCGGTTCAACATGGATGAGATGGAATTCCGCCTCATTGGCTCCAACGACAACATCGTGCATTTCCTTAACCAAATTGTCGGCCAGAATCTTGATGCGTTCATCCAGATTGACGGGACCGACATAACCGACCGGCAGGCCGAAAACTTCAGCCAATTCTTCAGGCGGCGC
>DNPQ01000462.1 GCA_003501335.1 Bacillota bacterium | reverse complement strand
AATGTTCCGGAATTCAAATTATATTTGTATCATGATCAAGATTTGTACCAGAAATTTGATGTCGCGGTAGGGAAACAAGACACTCCTTCGCCGATGGGGGAATTTTGGATTGTCAATAAAGTTCTCAATCCGACTTGGTATCCATCTGATGGACGGACCCCGGTCCCGGCCGGGCCCAAGAATCCGCTGGGAAGATACTGGATGGGGCTCAATATCGAAGGCTACGGAATCCACGGTAATTCGGCCGCCTGGTCCATTGGAACGCCCGCTTCGCTCGGGTGTTTCCGGCTGCATAATCAAGATATCAAAAAGCTTTTTGCCATTGTTCCAGTTGGAACTCCAGTGCAAATCGTTTATGAAACCGTGCATGCCTCCATTGATCAAAATAATATAGCTTGGCTGGAGGCTTTCCCCGATATTTATCAATGGGTGGATCTTGAGGCAGAGAGTACCAGGATTCTTCATGAGCTAAACTGGTCATATGAACCTCATTGGAAAGCCTTAGCCGAGTTGCTTCAAAGCAAGAAACCTTTTAAAATAGAGGTCCCCAGGACCATTAAAGTGACCGGGGAGACCCTAGACATTGATGGTTTCTATTGGAAACAAAACATTTATCTTTCGCAAAAGTCCTTGGAGGCTTTATCCATTCCCGCTTCGACTTTGGAAATGAGTCAACGCGGCAGTGATCAATTTACCGGTTACAGTAAACTGGATCTGAATAACGGGAACAAAGAAAGTCCCCAGTATATTTGGGACAGCGGGGCCAATATTTTACGGATCATTCGTCCTAAAGTATTACTCAATGGAATGGAGTTAAGCAAATCAGCATGTTGGAATCAGGAAAAGGGGTTTTTGGTTGACGTAAAGGCTGTGGCCTTAGCCATGGGAACCAGGTTCTCCTGGGATAATATATCCAAAGCATTTATATGTAAAGGGATTATGATAGCCGGAGAACCCCGGAACGGTGGGTTCTGGGTTGCTCCGGAACAACTGACGCAAATTTGGCAGGAGATTCAATATCATTTGAAATCCGATAATATGACCCTCGAGTTGTGGACCCGGTAAGGGCCCCTCATTTTTTCAAACCCGGAGAAAGAGAGGGCTTTATTTGACCAAATTCATTCATTCTTAAACAGGAAGAAAGGGTTTGATGGCGAAATTGTTATCCATGAAACAGTGGTCTTCAGGAAGCTTACAAGATCATGACGACCTGTTTTAGATCCTGGAGATTGAACGGTCAACCAGAGGTGACAAGAATGGACTATCAAGCAGTGCTTTTTGATTTGGATGGAACATTGTTAAATACCCTTGATGATTTGGCGGATTGTATGAACCGGGTCCTCGGTCGCTTAGGGTATGCCGCGCATCCAGTGGAGGATTACCGCTACTTTGTGGGTGATGGAATGGAGATGTTGGCTGCCAGGGCGTTACCTTCCGGGCTTTCACAGGAGAAAGTGATACAATGTAGTGATGCAATGAAAAAAGAATATGATCTCCATTGGGCTGATAAAACGCGGCCGTATCCAGGAATTTCTCAGTTGTTGGATGGTTTGATGCAACGGCAGATAAAACTGGCGGTCTTGTCGAATAAGCCGGACCCCTTTACAAAGGATATTATCAGCACATTCTTATCAAAATGGCATTTTCATCCGGTGATTGGAGCCAGGCCGGGAGTGCCTAAAAAGCCGGATCCGGCGGTGGCCCTGGAAATTGCCAAGGACTTAAAAATTTTGCCGGAACAGTTTCTTTACTTAGGAGATACCAATACCGATATGAAAACTGCCGTCGCGGCAGGAATGTTTCCCGTGGGCGTATTATGGGGGTTCCGAACCGCCGAAGAATTAATGGCTTCCGGCGCTAATTTACTCCTGCATAATCCGCCGGAATTAATGAAATTCCTCTAAACGGCGCACCGCGCCGTTTACAAGGATCAGAAGTCCTTCCGATTTTATTGCGAAGGGATTTTTTGGCATTCATTTCCTATCGGACCAGGGTTCTTTGACGGCGGCAGTCTCGGTCCGATAAAAGTTGGCGGCTTCCAGCAAAGCCTGTTTAACGCGGGCTGTTTCGGGAGACAGCAATACATCATAAGTTTGCGGGTAGCGCAGACGACGGTATTCATCCGGAAATTCAGCCAGATTGGTTTGAGCTTTCCTGCGGATTTCTTCAACCGAAATCCGGGGCATAGAGACTTTCCCGTTATCAACCATTTTTTCAGCCAGTTCACAATAATGGTCGGCTTTAAAGACGATCTCTTTACTCAGGTTATCGCGATCATGGGTGATGATCCGGTCGTTTTGAATGGCTTCGTCCTCCAAATAAAGGACATCGGCTAGGGGACGATCTTCAGCGTTATAGTAGCGAATAATTTTTTTACGGCCCGGATCGGTGATTTTGGCGCTGTTGGCTGAGATTTTAATTTTTGGTTCCCAACCCCGCGCTCCCTGAATCGCCACTAATTTATAGACTCCCCCCAAAGATGCGCAATTACTGGAAGTAATTAAGTGGGTCCCGACGCCCCAGGAATTGATTTTAGCGCCTTGCCTTTTGAGTTCGGCAATCAGATCCTCATCCAATTCATTGGAAGCAACAATGGTGGGGTCTTCAAAACCCGCTTCCTGAAACTGGCGGTAGGCCTCTTTGGATAATTTGGCCAAATCCCCGGAATCAAGCCTTATGGATCCCTTACAGGGAATTCCTTCCTTACGAAGTTCGGTAAAAACTTTCACAGCATTGGGAATCCCGCTTTGCAAGGGATCATAGGTATCCACCAATAATGTATTGTTGTTGGGGAAAGCAGTGGCATAGGCTTTAAAGGCTTCGAACTCGCTGTCAAAACTCATTACCCAGCTGTGGGCATGGGTTCCGAGGGTACGAATGTTATAAAGCTTGCCGGCTAAAGTATTGGAGGTTCCGACGCATCCCCCGATTACGGCTGCACGGGCTCCAGAAAGCCCGCCATCAGGGCCTTGGGCCCGGCGTAATCCAAATTCCATGACCGGATCACCTTGAGCGGCATAGCAGACCCGGGCTGATTTGGTGGCCACCAGCGTCGGGTAATTCAGAGCATTGAGAATAAAAGTCTCCAGTAGTTGCAAAACTCCCAAGGGTCCTTCCATTCGCAGAACCGGCTCGTGAGGGAAAACCAGCGTTCCTTCGGGGACCGACCATAAATCAATATCTAACTTCATCTTTTGAAGGTAATCCAAAAATCCCCGTTCAAATCCCTGTTGTTCCAGATAGTCCAAATCACTGGGATTGAAGGTAAAATTTTTCAGGAAACTTAAAACTTGCTCAAGTCCTGCAAAAAGAGCAAATCCGTTATGAGGCGGCAGCAAACGGAAGAAATACTCAAAACAAGCCCGCTGTTCATGCTTATGATATTTCCAAAAGCCATAAAACATGGTCAGCTCATATAAATCGGTCAGTAAAGCGGAGTCTTTACGGTCGGACCAATCAACAGCAGCGTCTCTGTTCATAAGATGCCGTTCACCTCGCCAGCGTTAATAATTTGAATCCCGGCCTGGCGCATCTCATCAAGGGCTTT